>JAEDNZ010000017.1 GCA_016302215.1 Muribaculaceae bacterium | reverse complement strand
CAGGTCATCGACGAGCCGCCGCATCAGCGCCATTATCTCAAAGCGAGCCGCCACATCGAGATACGATGTCGGCTCATCGAGCACTATTATAGGCGTGTCCTGTGCCAAGGCTCGCGCTATCATCACTTTTTGCCGCTCGCCATCGCTGAGAGTAGCCAGAAAGCGATGGCGCTTGTCGGCCATCCCCACAGCCTCAATGGCGCCGGCTATGATATCATGGTCCTTGCGCGACAGGCGCCCCCAAAGGCCCGTGTATGGATGCCGCCCTATCGCCACAGCCTCTTCTACGGTGAGGCCGCCGCCGCTGCTATTGTCAGTAAGCACCAGCGCCAACTGTGACGCCCGCGCCGCTACACTCATGCTCGACAACGGCACCCCGGCGATGTATATCTCGCCGCTCAACGCCGGCTGCGCCCCACACAGCGTGCGCAGCAGCGTGGATTTGCCGCTGCCGTTAGCCCCCACGAGCACTATGAGTGTGCGAGCCGCCAAATGAGCGTCAATACCTTCAAGCACCACCTTGCGATGCGACGCCCCGGCTGCATAGCCTACTGACAGTGAATGTGTTGACAGCACCATAATCAATTAAAGTAAAATATCTTGCGCCTGTTTAGTATCACATATAGTATCACCGGCACACCGATGATAGGCGTGATGGCATTGATGGGCAATACCCCAGACTGCCCCGGCAGCACGCTGACCACCAGGCACAGCAGACCCACAGCCCCGCCAGCCAGCGCCGTGCACGGCAGCAGGTAGCGATGATTTGACGACCGCAGCGTCAGTCGCGCGATATGCGGCACCACCAGACCGATAAATCCGATAGGCCCGCAATAGGCTGTTACCACAGCCGTCAGTAGGCCAGAAATGAGCACCAGCGCGCGGCGCAATCGAGCCACATTCACGCCCACTGACGCCGCATACCGCTCGCCAAGGAGCATGGCATTGAGCGGCTTGGCAAACACCATCGCCACCACCAATGCCGCCACAGTCATCATTGCCAACGCCGGCAATCGCCCCGGCGTCACTCCGGTGAAGCTGCCCAGACCCCATATCACATACGAGTGCACGCCCTCTTGCGTGGCAAAGAAATTCAGCAACGATATGGCCGACGACGTCACATAGCCGATGAGGATACCCACTATTAGCAGCATTATCGACGAACGCACCACGGCACTAAGCGCCAACAGCATCAGCATCACCGCCATGGCGCCAACAAAAGCGCCGCCGATGACAGCCGTCTCGCCCCAGACACCCACAGCAGCGCCGCCGCATGCCAGCATCACCAATGCCACTCCAAGTCCGGCGCCGGTGGAGATACCTAATATCGACGGCCCGGCAAGCGGGTTGGTAAAGCACGTCTGCATCAGCAACCCCGCCACTGACAAGGCTGCGCCACACAGCAGAGCCACCACTGCCGCCGGCAGTCGCGACTCAAGCACTATTACGCGCCACGCCTCGCGGCCCACGTCATCGCTACCCGTCAGTGCCGCCACCACATCGGCCGCCGGGATATCCACCGACCCGACAAGGAGGCTCACGGGAAACAGCACCACGCAGGCCACCAGCCACGCCACAATGACTAAGCGCTGACTGCGACCATAGCTCTGTGTATTGTCAATGCCTCTCATATATATCACTGCGCTTTGCGATAATACCGCAGCGTGTAGCCCGGCATTACCTGAGGATGAAAAATAGCCACAAAGTCAGCCAACACACGCTCCGGGTGAAAGGCTATGTCATTGAAAATCGCCGCCGTAGCAGTGTTGCAGCCATACACATTGCCGGTCTTATACGCCCGGATGCGCGTGACCAGCGTCGAAGCGTCAGCGAGCAGCGGCAAAGTCACATCGTAGCCGAAAGTGCGCACAAGCCACACATCAGCCTCCTCCGCGCGGTCAATCACCGCCGGCACATCGAGCTGCACAGAGCCGCTGCCCTCGGTGTAGGCCCATGGGTTGACGCCGCCGGCATCACTTATCATGTGCGACATAAAGCTGTCGCCGGCCGGCGCATACCACACTCCGCGCTGAGGCATCTCCATCAGCACCGGCGGGCGCCGGCCGCCGGCCGCCGCGGCCTTAGCCTTTAGCGCATTATAGTCAGCCACCACCTTGTCATAGATGGTCTTCGCCTCCTCCCGGCAACCATACAGCTCGCCGAGCAGCAGCAGCCACTCCGCCCTACCCTGCGGCGTATTCTCCATATAATCAGCCATATCGATGATAGGCACGCCCGCCGAGGCGATGACCCCGTGGCCGGTATTCTCATAGGGCGACAGCAGCACCGCATCAGCATCAATGTCAATGACACGCTCCACCGATGGCTGCATCGAGCTGCCGATATCAGCTATCCGGCCACTCTTGACAAGCGCAGCTACTGTGTCGCCGGCGGCAAAATACATAGCGTCGGCTACACCGGCAATAGCATTGACAGCGCCGATTTCGGTTATCGCAGCGGTGTGCACAGCCGAATACACCACCGACCGCTGCAGTGGCACACGCACCACCTCAGCACCGGCAGCCTCATCGGCAGCCACATCGACGTCACGCCCCACAAGCACATAGCGATGCAGCGTGGCACCTCCGTGCCATGGGTCGGCAATCTCAGCCACCACCCTATCGCCGCAATCCACCAGCGTCAGCAGAGAGGCATGATGCGTCAGAGTGTCACCTGCGCAATCGTCAGCCCTGTCGGCCCCGCCGCCGGCGCAGCTCGCCATAAGCAGCGCCGCGCCCGAGGCCACCGCCGCTATCATCAAGCGATGCACCGCCGCCATGACTATTGCACCGGTATTTTGGCTACGCGGCGCTCATGACGGCCGCCATCAAAAGGCGTAGCCAGGAAAGCATCAACGATAGCCAACGCCTCCTCTGCCGGGATAAAGCGAGCCGGCAGCACCAGCACATTGGCATCATTGTGTGCGCGTGCCAATTTGGCAAGCTCCACGGTCCAGCATATAGCGGCGCGCACGCCCTGATGCTTATTGAGCGTCATAGCGATGCCGTTGCCGCTGCCACACATGGCGATGGCCGGATATACCATGCCCGCCTCGACAGCGGCTGCGCAGGGATGCGCAAAATCAGGATAGTCACAGCTCTCCTCGCTGTTGGTGCCGAAATCCTTAGCAACGACACCTTGCGATTCGAGATAGCCTTCGATGATACACTTGAGTTGATAACCGGCGTGATCGCTGCACAGCCCCACGGCCTTGCCTTCTTTAAGTATGCTCATATCAAAAAAACACAAAAATTTTAGTGAATACAAAATTAGCAATTTTTTGTGTACCATCAGCCATCAACACCCAAAAAAACACAGCGGCAGCGCACATGTGGTGAATGTGCGCTGCCGCTTTTATTTGTTGGCCGCGAGGCTTACACCCAACGAGTGAAAGCGAAGTCTTCGCGGTGAGGCAGGTCGGCATTGATCGGATACAGACGATAGCCGTAGCGGAATACGCCGGCATCCTTAATCTTAGCCTTGAGTGTATAAGTGAGCACATTGCCCTCTACTTTGGCCACCTTGAAGGGCGTTACTGACATAAGCTCTTCTTCGCCGTTGTGCACGCGGTATATCACCTCTTCTACGCCCAGGTCTTTGCCCAAGCCGTTGGTGTCGATGATAATTTCCACAGAGTACGGGTCACCGGTGACGCCGTTGACGAGGTCGCCTGATTGCTGACGCACGTCAAAGACTTTGATGCCATCCCAGGCGGCCGCTACGCGCTCTTTCCATGCAACGATGCTCTTGGCGAGCTCCTTGTCTTTGGCGTCAAGGCGGGCAAAGCGTGCTGCCTCGGGGTTGTAGAAGCGAGCGATGTAGTCGTCAATCATACGCTTCATAGTGAAATGAGGCGCTATCTTAGCTATTGAGCGCTTGATATACTGTACCCACTCCGGAGAGTAGCCCTTTGAGTTCTTGGCATAGTACAGAGGTATGATCTCGTTCTCGAGCATAGAGTAGATGGTGGCTGCATCGAGCTGGTCTTGCTGTGCTTGGTCTGTGTAGGTGCGCTTGTCAGTGAGTGCCCAACCGGCATTCTCGGCAAAGCGATAGCCTTCATACCACCAGCCGTCGAGCACCGAGAAGTTGAGCACACCGTTCATCTCGGCCTTCTCGCCTGAGGTGCCCGACGCCTCCAGCGGACGTGTAGGCGTATTCAGCCAGATATCCACACCGGTGACGAGGCGCTTGGCCACAATCATATTGTAGTCCTCAAGGAAGATGATTTTGCCGGCAAACTGAGGCATCTTGGAGATCTCGATGATACGCTTGATGAGGCCTTGACCGGCGCCATCAGCGGGGTGTGCCTTTCCTGAGAAGATGAATTGCACGGGGAATTGCTCGTTGTTGACAATCTTGGCGAGACGGTCAAGGTCAGTGAACAGCAGGTGTGCACGCTTGTAAGTGGCAAAACGGCGAGCGAAGCCGATAATCAGTGCGTTGGGGTTGATTTTGTCCACGATTTTCATCACGGCAGAGGGGTCGCCCTGGTTAGCAAGCCACTTCTCTTTGAAGTCGCGCTTCACAAAGTTGATAAACTTGTTTTTGAGCAGGCAACGCATATTCCAAATCTCCTCATCGGATACCTTGAATATGCCCTCCCATGCTTTGGGGTCGCTTTGGTTAGAGAACACCTGCGAGCCGAGCTTCTCGTTGTAGAAGGCTTTCCACTCCGAGGCAGCCCACGTGGGCATGTGCACACCATTGGTCACGTAGCCTACATGGCTCTCCTGCCAGCTGTAGCCCTTCCAGATGCCTGAGAACATCTTCTTTGACACCTCGCCGTGGAGCCAGCTCACACCGTTGGCCTCCTGACAGGTGTTAAGAGCGAACACGCTCATCGAGAAGCGCTCGTTGGTATTGGGGTTCTCGCGGCCCATGTTCATAAGGTCGTTCCACGAGATGCCGAGTTTGGCGGGATATTCACCCATATATTTGCCGAAGAGACCTTCGTCAAAGTAGTCATGGCCGGCCGGCACGGGCGTGTGCACGGTGTAGAGCGATGATGCGCGCACCAGTTCGAGAGCTACATTGAAGTCGAGGTGGTCTTGCTGCACGTATTCCACCAGACGCTGCAAGTTGAGCAGTGCCGCATGGCCTTCGTTGCAGTGATAGAGCGTAGGTCTGATGCCGAGCTTGCGCAGCATGAGCACACCACCGATACCGAGGAGATACTCCTGCTTGATACGGTTTTCCCAGTCACCGCCATAGAGCTGGTGAGTGATGGGGCGGTCAAACTCGCTGTTCATATCAAAGTCTGTATCAAGGAGATACAGCTTCATGCGACCCACATTCACGCGCCAGATGTGGCTGTAAATGATACGGCCGGGATAAGGCACTTCGAGGATTACGGGGCGGCCATTCTCCTCACACACCTGCTCGATAGGCAGCTGGTTGAAGTTCTGGGGCTCGTAATTGGCTATCTGCTGGCCATCAACGCTAAGCGTCTGTGTGAAGTAGCCGTGGCGATACAAGAAGCCCACAGCCGTCATGTCGATGCAGCTGTCCGATGCCTCCTTGATATAGTCGCCGGCGAGCACGCCGAGACCGCCGGAGTATATCTTCAGGCAGTTGCATAGGCCGTATTCCATTGAGAAGTAACCGATTGAAGGCACATCCTTGCGCATCGGTTTTTTCATATACTCTTTGAAGTCGGCATATACGCTGACGATGCGCTGCATCAGCGTCTCGTCATTGATGATTTCATCGATGCGCTCAGAAGTGAGTTGCTGCAGCAGCATCACGGGGTTCTCGCCTGTGGCACGCCACAGCGCCGGGTTGAGTTCTCGGAATAGGCTCTTGGCTTCGCTGTTCCATACCCACCACAAGTTTTTTGCCAGCTCGTCAAGGGGCTTGAGCTGTGAGGGCAGTTCAGATTTCACAGTAATGTCGCGCCAGATGGGGGCATTAGTGTTACTTACCGGAAGTTTCATAGTGATATAATATTTAGAAAATTGTTTTGATATCTATTATTTAATGTCTTGCTTTATCGTTGTGTATTGCAAGCGCCGGCGGTCTGCTCCACCTTGCGCATTGCTATATCATAAGTCTCAATGTAGTAGTCTATGAAATGCGACCATGCAGCGGCCTCAGCCGTGCGTAGCGCCGCCTTGGCTATTTCCTTGCGCTGCTGCGTCGGCGCTGCTATTAGCTCGGCAATGTCGGATACGATAGCATGGCACACATCGCTGTAGTTGCTGTCGGTGCGCTTCTCCACACGCACGCCGCAGGCCTTGAAATCATTATCAGCCGTGGCGAGCACCCATTGGCCGAAGCCTGAGAGCGATGTGGTGATTGTGGGCACTCCGAAAGCCACACTCTCAAGAGGCGTATAACCCCACGGTTCGTAGTATGAAGCAAAGACAGTGGCGTCCATGCCAATAAGGAGCTGATAATACGTCATATCAAAGATGCCGTCGCGACCGTCAAGATAGCACGGCACATAGATGACATTGACCTTGGCGCCGCAGTCATCATCAGCAAAGCCGCAGCCGTGGATACGATTTATCACCGGGTCTTCGCCATAGTTATGGAGGCCATGTGTTATCACAGCATCAGGCATAGCGCCGCAGTGAGATGCCTCTGCACTGAGAGCCTCGCGTAAGTCTGCTCGAGGACCTGAGCACCATGCCGGCACCATCACGAAGGCTATCACGTCGGCTGTTGAGCTGCCGAGCGAGCCTCGCAATTCGTTCATTGCATCGAGATATAAATCAATACCTTTATTGCGATATTCGCATCGCCCTGATGTGGCGATAATGAAGGTGTCAGAGCCGAAGCTCTTGCCGGTCAGTGTCTGAGCCACATCGAGCAGCTTTTTGCGAGCGGCCTCTCGCTCTGCCTTGAATTTGGTTTTTGCGGGAACAAAGCCTGACTCAAAGCCATTGAGCGTCACCACGTCGGGGCGGCGGCCGAGTAGTTGCTCGCACTCACGGGCGGTGACATCGCTCACCGTGGTGAAGCAGTCGGCGTTATGAGCGGCGGCTTTCTCAAGCGAATGTTTTGACTCCATATTCAACTCGCGCGCCATTTGGTCGCCATCGTAGGCGTGAAGATAGTCATACAGCGGCTTCCCGTTGCCGCAGATGCTGCGTCCTATGCTCGTAGCGTGGGTAGTGAATACGGTTGCTACCTGTGGCAGGCGGTCTTTTACGTACAGCAGACCCATACCCGTGGTCCATTCGTCAAAGTGGGCTATTATACGTGCCGTGGCTGACACTGTCTTATATAAATAATGTGAGATACTCTCTATCACCAGTGCGGCGGCATGGCTGAAAGCGCACGCCTCATCATAATCACCATAGGCATGCAAGGAATCCACGCCGAAACGCTCCCACATACGCCCATACAGTGCATCTTTGCATGCATACATGGCGTCAAACTTGACGAGCACCACCATTGGCCGCCCGGGTATGTTCCAGCGTCCGGTGCGCACCGTCACGCCCTCAGGCAACACCGCTTGCTTGCGCCAATTGCGCAACACCGCTGCTGACTCCACAAAGTAAGGTGAGGGATTATCCTCGGTCCACACATCGGGACCGACAAATATAGCCTTATCTTTATATAGGCCTTGCAAGGTCTTTGCTTTTGTTGACAGCACGGTGTAGATACCGCCTATCTTATTGCAAACCTCCCAACTTGTTTCAAACAAACAATCAAATAGCCTGTTACAATCCATTGGTAGAATAAGTGTTTCAGGCTGCAAAGGTAATAAAAAAAAAGCACATTGCCAAATGTCGGTAAAAAGCAAGTAAATAATTGCAGGATACTGCGCCGCCAAATCGCGCCTTTTGCTGCATCTTGTTACTTTTTTATTAAAAATTACGGCAATAGTATTGCCAATTGACAAATTATGCTTAAATTTGCCTATTACTAAAAACCACACTATGTTTTCTCACTAACCTCACATAACTAACATAAACTATAACTTACAACCATTACTACACTCTACTATGACTCGCTCGTTTTTATTCCTTGCTGAAGGCTTTGAAGAAATCGAAGCCATCACCCCCATTGATGTATTGCGCCGCGCCGGCATGGATATCACCACCGTGTCAATATCCGAAAGCCGCCTCGTCACAGGTGCTCATGGTGTGGCCATTGAGGCCGATGTCACCCTTGCCGAGGCCGAGATACATGATATTGAATGGCTGATACTGCCCGGAGGCATGCCCGGAGCAACCAACCTGGCGGCATGCCAAGCATTATGCACACTCCTCAAGGACCACAATGCCGCCGGCGGCAAGATAGCGGCGATATGCGCCTCGCCCGCTGTGGTGCTTGCACCGCTGGGCATACTGCGCGATGTCGAGGCTACCTGCTACCCCTCTTTTGACCCGCAGCTGATAGCCGGCGGTGCCATTTATCGCGACCGACCGGTTGTAGCGCTTGACAACGTCATCACCGCCAACGGCCCAAGCTCGGCCCTCGAATTTGCCCTCGCCATCGTGGCCAATTCGTTGGGCGAATATGTGTCTAATGACGTGGCTTGCGGTATGTTGCTGTATAAGCAACCCACTGATTTCCAGTTCTGACACCGCTCTATAGCGCCATATCGAGGCGCCTTTGAAAAAAAATTTGCCGTGCGCTGTAATTTTTTGTCATTATTTGCGTCATATTAGTAAAAATGACACTAATGCAGACAAAAGCAGCACGTGAGCAGCAGTTCACCGCCTTGGCTGAGACCTACAAAGAGGTCATTGCCAAGGTGTGTTCGGTATATGTCTCTCCCATCGCCTCCTTCGACGACCTGTACCAGGAGGTGCTCATCAACGTATGGCAGGGCCTCGACTCGTTCCGCGGTGAGGCCAAGGTGTCTTCGTGGATTTACCGTACTGCTATCAACACCTGTCTGACGTGGCATCGCCGCAACGCCAAGCATCGACAAGATGTGGGCTTGGACTTGATATCCGACATACCCGTAGATGACAATTCGCGCACCGAGCAATGCCGCGAGCTATATGCTATGATTGCCACCCTCGAGCCGCTCGAGAAAGCCCTCGTAACGCTATGGCTCGACGAGAAATCATACGCTGAAATATCCGAAATCACAGGCCTATCAAAAGCCAATGTGGCCACCCGACTGCATCGAATACGCGAGAAACTAATCGAAAAAGCAAATTCATAAGAAACACACACACTACATAATATGACTAAACCGGACTCTGACATATCATTAGAAAGCCTGCGTCGTCAATGGCAGCAGGTGACCATAAAGACCGAAAAGCTCGAAGCAACCAATGCCGAGCTTACACGCCGTCTCAAAGCCGAGCGCGCCGGCAGCGTGAGAGACAGACTCGCGCGCCGTTTTCGCGCTCAGACCATTCTCAGCGCTGCCCTCCCGCCGCTTGCTGCCCTGATTTACTTTGAGAATATGGTGTCGGCGCCGTTTGCCATCATTTATAGCGTCTTCGGCCTGATTATGTGCGTATCGGGGATATGGTTCACACGATACGTCATGCATTCCGACTTCATCTCGTGTCCCACTGTCGAGGCTCTCAATCGTGCATACGATATCAGCCGTTGGCGGCAGCGCTTCCGCATCATGGGCTGGCTCATGGCGCTCATCGTGGTGGTTTGGCTCTTTATCGAGATGGCCAAAAGCGGTAATGACAGCGCTATGATAGGTGCTTGCGTGGGATTGGCAATTGGCCTTCCGATTGGCATTTACAAAGAGATAGTCACCGCGCGCCTTACCCGCCGCATGGTCAAAGAGCTTGAAGACGACCCCGACGCACAAGGCGGCTCATTCTAACCCAACCCCTCTCACTCAGCTCATTATGCAAGACAGCAACATACCTAAAGATGACGACAGCCGCTTCAATGAAATGCAGACTGTGAAGCGTCGTCTCTTCGCCATGCGCAACGGCATCATTGCCGACACTCTCCGCCGCGCCGGCTCGCCATACCGCATCATTTTCGGGGTAAACCTGCCTCAGCTGCGCGACATCGCCGCTGACACCCCCCACTCTGCCGACCTCGCCCGACGTTTGTGGCAAAATACCGCCACCCGCGAGAGCATGCTGATAGCCCCTATGCTCATACCACCTGACAATGTCACCCCAGACGACGCCTTCGAGATGATGACCACTTGCTTCTCTACCGAGGCGGCCGACGTGCTGTGTCTGCGTCTCCTCAGGCAGCTGCCGTATGCCACAGACCTTATTGACCGAGCCATTAAGTCAGCCGATGATTTGACACGCTATTGCGCCCTGCGACTAATGTGCAATCTTTTAAGCAATTACCCAGCAAAAGCTCGAGCATTAGCTCAAGCTGAGCTGCTACGCCAATGCGCGCTCACCTCCTCTCTCTCTCGCATGATAATTGCAACTCTCGATGACGCTTCAGAAGGCGAGGTGTGAGGAGACGTGATGGCTTGATGATGACTTTTTGGTGACTTTTTTGCCGCATTTTGGCTTCTTTTCTTGCATATATAAATGCATATTGCTATTTTTGCGCTCGTTTCTTAAAGAATTAAGCGCAATGAGCCATTCCGAACATCTCAGCTCGGCAGAGTGTGTGAGCATAGCACGCAGGGTCACATGGACCGGCTTTTGGGTGAATGCCGGCCTCTCAGCAGCGAAAATTGCCGTAGGCATCACTGCCCGTAGCGGCGCACTCGTGGCTGATGGCATACACTCGCTGTCTGATTTTCTCACCGATTTTATCGTGCTTATCATGGTGGGCATCTCGCGCAAAGAGCCGGATAGACGCCACGAGTTTGGGCATGGCAAGTATGAGACCCTCGCCACAGTGCTCCTTGCTCTGGTGCTGCTGATTGTGGCAATAGGCATTATGTATTCGGGCATCACGGCTATACTGCGATATATGCATGGTGAAGCGCTCGCACAGCCGGGAGTCGCCGCGCTGGTGATGTGTGCCCTGTCTATCGCCGGCAAGGAGTGGCTATATCACTACACCTGCAAGGCCGGCCACAAAATTCACTCTGAAGCCGTCATTGCCAATGCTTGGCATCATCGCAGCGATGCCCTCTCTTCGCTGGCCACCTTTGCCGGCGTCGGCGCCGCCGTATTCTTTGGCTCTCGTGCCGCTATCCTTGACCCGATTGCGGCTATCATCGTCGCTGTATTCATCATCTTGGTAGCGGTCAAGATGACACTGCCCGCCATCGGCGAGCTCCTCGACAACTCTCTCCCGGAGAGCACTGAGGCTGTGATTATTAAGGCCATCGAAGGCACGCCCGGTGTGATATCCTATGAGCAGCTGCGCACTCGCCGCAGCGGAGCCATTGCCATCGTAAATGTCGAAATCAAAGTAAAGCCCGAAATCACCGTGGCCCAAGGCCATGAAATTGCTACCGTCGTTGAGAATAATATCAGAGATGCCATTGACGACCCGCTGGCTATCGTGGCCACTCACGTGGAGCCGGCTTGACAACCTGTCGTTGCCGACGCGGCTGCCTGGCATTATCATTGGCATACACTAACTTTGACATGACCGCTATGTCCGCGCTATGTCTAATTTACGTTAAATATAGGCGGTAAGTGCCCGACGTTTGGCGTATTTGTTGTAATTTTGTATTATGGTTTATTATATACGTCAAGCATTTATATTGTCAATGGTGTGCGTGATGCTGCTACTCTGCGGCTGCAGCTCGCAAGAGCCTGATGCGCCGCCACTGACTAAACGCACCGTCCTGGTGTATATGGTAGCCAATAACGCCTCACTCGGTGGCGCCGGATATGACGCACTCGACATAGAGGAGATGAAAACGGCGGCAGCTAACGGCGACCTCGCCGGCGGTCGGCTCTTAGTCTATCATGCCGGTGTCAATGCTGCGCCGCAATTGCTGGACATCACACAAGCCGGCATCGTCGTGCTGAAGACTTACGATGACTCGCAATACTCGGTGGAGCGTGCTCGCTTGGAAGATGTTATTTCTGACACCAAGCGCTACGCCCCGGCTGAGGACTATGGCTTGGTGCTCTGGAGCCACGCATCGGGCTGGCTGCAAGATGGCATCACCGAGGCCGATGAGGCCTCTACCCTATCTTTCGGATATGACCGTGGCAAAAAAATGAACGTCAGCACTCTCGCCAAGGCGCTCACCGACAAAGGCTTCAGCTTCGTCTATTTTGATTGCTGCCAAATGGCATCGGTGGAGGTGGCTTACGAATTGCGACACGCCACTGACCTAATCGTGGCAAGCGCCATTGAGCTGCCAATCGAGGGTATGCCATACGACAAAAATGTGAAATGCTTTTTCTCCGACACTCCTGATTTGATACAGGCCGCGCGCAACACCTTTGAGCTTTACGATGGCCAAGAAAATCCGAAGAATAGGTGGTGCTCCATGAGCGTAATTGACACCTCTGAAATGGACGCCCTCGCCGATGCCACACGAGCTATTTATTCCGCTTTACCAGATATGACACTGCCGCCGGGTTATATACCTCAAAAATACCAGCTCGACGGACGTGTGTATCTCTATGACTTCGCCGACTATGTCACCTCTATGGCCGAAGCCTATGGCGTACCCGCTCTGTTAATCTCTGAATATGATGAGGCGATGCATCGCGCTGTCATTTACAAAGATGCCACACCTTTGCTTTACAACACTTTGCCTCTGACGCGCCACAGCGGCCTTTCTACGTTCATCATGAAGTCGCAGCAGGAGGCCGTGACTAAAAATTATAATCAACTACAATGGTTTGCCGATGTTGCATCGGCCCTTATTAAGACGTCTCAGCAATGAATATCGCCAATATCATAACCAACATCATACAGTCAGGCGTGCCATCACTGATACCCGACTCCATTCCTGATATGTCAAGTGACTGGAAGCTCACAAGCTCAATGTCTATTGATGAATTGCTGGAGAAATTCATGTCTTCGCTGACATCGTTTGCCGTAAATCTCACGGTTGCCCTAATCGTGTTCTATGTCGGCAAGTTCATCATCAAACGCCTCGTGCGCCTCGTGGCAGGCATCATGATACGCCGCGAGGTGGATAGGTCGCTGTCCTCATTTGTGCTCAGTATGATACGCATGGTGCTGTATTTCATACTCATCGTCACCGTTATCGGCATCTTGGGCATCGAGACTTCGTCATTTATCGCCATCTTTGCCTCGGCAGGCGTCGCCGTTGGTATGGCTATGAGCGGCACACTCCAGAATTTCGCCGGTGGCGTGCTTATCCTATTGCTAAAACCCTACAAGATAGGCGACTACATCGAGGCGCAAGGATATGCAGGCACCGTCAAAGAGATACAGATATTCCACACCATCATCACCACCTACGACAACAAGTGCATCATAATCCCCAACGGTGGCCTATCCACCGGCAGCGTCAACAACTGGTCGCGCGAGGATTATCGCCGCGTGGAGTGGAGCGTGACTATTTCCTACGGCGACTCGGTGGAGGCCGCCCGCGCTAAGCTGCTCGGCATTCTCGCCGATGATGACCGCGTGGTCAAGCAATATGTCGAAGATGACCGCGAGATGCGAGCACAGGCTCTTGACACCGAGACTCCCAACGATGGCAACGACGCCACCGGAGCATCCACCGGCAAGCCGCGCGCAAAGTGGCTGTCTCGTCTGTTCCACCATCACAGCAAGGTCAAAGAGCGCATCGAGGATTGGAAGGAACGACAGCAGACCAAAGTGCTGGAAATGCTCCCGCGCATTGACCGAAGACCGGTGGTGGTGGTAGATGAGCTCGCTGACAGCAGCGTTGTGCTCAAAGTCAGGGCTTGGACAACAACAGCAAGCTACTGGAGCCTTTTCTACGACATCAATGAGCGCATATACAATGAGCTGCCATCCGCCGGAATACATTTCCCATTCCCGCAGCTCGATGTGCACTTGCCGGATAAAGAATAAAAGATTACACTATATATGACAAGCAGATGGAACTACCTACCGCTCACCACTGAAGAGCAGAAATTGGAAAGCGAGTTAGCGCGTCGCTTTGCCAATTGCGCCCCTATCAGTGAATTGCTCGTGCAGCGTGGCATCACTTCAGTAGCCAAAGCCGAGAAATTCTTTCACCCTTCGCTGCGTGACCTCCACGACCCGTTTCTCATGCCGGACATGGACAAAGCCGTCGATAGGCTAAATCGTGCTATGGGCTCGAAAGAAAAGATTATGGTATATGGCGACTACGACGTCGATGGCACCACTGCCGTATCATTAGTATATCGCTATCTCCAAAATTTCTACTCCGAGATAGACTATTACATCCCTACACGTTATGATGAGGGGTACGGCATATCTACGCGCACTATTGACCAGGCTGCCGCCGACGGCGTCAAGCTCATAATAATCCTCGACTGCGGCATCAAGGCCATCGAGGAAATAAAATACGCCAAGACGCTCGGCATTGATTTTATAATCTGTGACCACCATGTCCCTGACGAGGAGCTGCCGCCGGCCGTAGCTATCCTAAACCCAAAGCTCGAGGGCTCAACTTATCCCTGCCGACACCTCTCGGGTTGCGGGGTAGGTTACAAATTAATGCAAGCATTCTCAATAAGCAACGGCATTGGCACCGCAGAGCTGGAGTGTATGCTTGACCTCGTCGCCGTGAGCATCGCTTCGGATATCGTGCCTATGGTTGACGAAAACCGCGTCATGGCTTACGTCGGCCTAAAACGCCTAAATAGCAACCCAAACCTCGGTTTGCGTGCCATAATTCGCACTTGCGGCCTCGGAGGTAAGGAAATAACCATCAGCGATGTAATATT
Organism: Muribaculaceae bacterium; assembly: GCA_016302215.1. Classification (GTDB taxonomy): domain Bacteria; phylum Bacteroidota; class Bacteroidia; order Bacteroidales; family Muribaculaceae; genus CAG-873. The sequence goes on along the minus strand of JAEDNZ010000017.1, from coordinate 3,044 downwards.
CAAAATCGGCCCACGCATCAATGCTTCCGGGCGTATGCAGAGCGGCCGTGAAGCCGTGGAGCTTCTCGTCGCGCGAGACATCAAGGAGGCCAACGCTAAAGCCAGCGACATTGACCAATACAACAAAGACCGCAAGGAGCTGGACAAGCGCATCACCGAGGAGGCCAACGCCATCCTCGAAGCCCGCGGCGAGATGCACTCCCCAAAGAAATCTATCGTCATCTATAACAAAGATTGGCACAAAGGCATAATCGGCATCGTGGCTTCGCGCCTTACAGAGCTGTACTACAAGCCTTCGGTGGTGCTCACTCACGCCAACGGACTCGTAACCGGTTCGTCGCGCTCTGTCCAAGGATTTGACATATACAAAGCCATTGACTCGGCACGCGACTTGCTTGAAAACTTCGGCGGTCACACTTACGCCGTTGGCCTATCGCTCAAGGAGGAGAATATCCCGGAGTTTACGCGCCGTTTTGAGGACTATGTCGCGGCTCACATCTTGCCCGAGCAGCAGACCCCGGTCATCGATATCGATGCTTTCCTCTCTTTCGCACAAATCACCCCTGAGCTGACTTCCACACTTCGCCTCTTCAATCCTTTTGGACCCGGAAACCAAAAACCCACTTTCTGCACTCGCAACGTCAAGGATTTCGGCACGAGTATGCTCGTTGGCAAGCACCTTGAGCATATCAAGCTCGAGCTCGTCGATGACACATCGGGTAAGGTCATCAACGGCATCGCTTTCAACATGGGCCGATATTTTGACTATATCCACTCAGGCAAGCCTTTCAATATCTGCTACACTATTGAGGAGAACAAGCACCACAACGCCACCTCTACCCTCCAGCTCCTCGTCAAGCAGATACGCACGGTCAGCGAGTCTGAATAGCTATGACTCCCCTCGAGGCACTCAAACAATACTGGGGTTATGACTCGTTCAGACCCCGGCAGCTCGAAATCATAAATAGCGTGCTCTCCGGGGCCGACACCATTGGGCTGCTACCCACCGGCGGTGGCAAGTCCATCACCTTTCAGGTGCCCGCTCTGCTCGCCGACGGACTCACCCTCGTGGTGACGCCGCTCATCTCGTTGATGAAGGACCAGGTGGATAACCTGCGCTCGCGCAATATTGACGCGGTATATTTTCAGTCGGGCTTGTCTCGCGCTGAGCTCCATCTCGCCGGCGACAAATGCCGTTTAGGCAAGGTAAAGCTCGCCTATGTTTCGCCAGAGAAGCTGTTGCAGAAATTCTTCATTCAGGAAATAGCATCGTGGCACGTCTCAATGATTGTCGTTGACGAGGCTCACTGCATCTCGCAGTGGGGCTACGATTTCAGGCCTTCTTATCTCAAGATTTGCCAGCTGCGCAAGCGCTTCCCCGGCGTGCCCGTTCTGGCGCTAACAGCTTCGGCTACACCACCCGTTGTGGCTGACATCGCCGACAAGCTGCTAATGAAGGCGCCCGCTATCTACGCCGGCAGCTTCTCACGCGACAATATCAGCTTCATCGTGCGATATGAGGAACACAAAGAGGGAATGATGCTCAAAGTGCTGGCCAACACTTACGGCTCGGCCATCGTGTATGTGCGCTCGCGCCGAAGGTGCCACGAGCTCGCCGATGTGCTGACGGCTCACGGCATCGCCGCCGATTTCTACCACGCCGGGCTCGCGCCCGAGGACAAGGCTCAAAAGCAGGACCTCTGGAAGAGCGGTGCCGTCAGAGTGATGGTGGCCACTAATGCGTTCGGCATGGGCATCGACAAATCAGACGTCCGCGTCGTGGTGCATTATGACCTCCCGGGCTCGCTCGAAGAGTATTATCAGGAGGCCGGACGTGCCGGCCGCGATGGTCTCCCGGCCTTTGCCGTGCTGATAGTCTCGCGCACTGACAAGGGGCTGCTGACGCGACGCCTCAACGAGGCATTCCCCCCGAAAGACTTCATCAGACACTGCTATGACATGGTAGGCAGCTATTTAGGAGTCGCCGACGGCGAAGGCTATGACCGCCTGTTTGAGTTCAACACCGAAGAGTTTTGTCATCGCTTCAATATGCCGCTGCGCATGGTGCGCAACGCCTTGGGCATCTTGGCGCGATCTAACTACATCGAATACATCGACGAGGTAGCCACACACTCGCGCGTGATGATGCTCGCTGACAAGCGCGAGCTTTACTCCACCGCGCTCAACGACGACTGCGAGTCCGTGCTTTATGCCCTTATGCGCAACTACACCGGCCTTTACAGCGATTACATCACCATCGATGAGCTCTATCTCACACGCTGCACCGGCCTATCATCTGAGAGGGTGTATCAGGCGTTGCTGACTCTGACACGCATGCATATCCTACATTACATACCGCATCGCCGCACGCCTTACATATATTATATCACCTCGCGCGAAGAGCCGCGACACATCAAAATCTCAAGAGAGGCTTACGAGCTGCAGCGCGAACGCACAGAGCGCCGACTCTACGCCATGCGCGACTTTGCCTACGACACCTCGCGATGCCGTGTCTCCCTCATGCTGCAATACTTCGGCGAAACGCCCGCCGGCGATTGCGGCAAATGCGATGTCTGTCGCAACCGCATAGCCTCGCAGAAGGCTCGCTCCGCCGACGCCGATAGACGCTTCGCTCACATAGAGCAGCATATCTTGCGCCTCGTGGCCGAGCGCGGAGGCGCTCGCCCCATCGACGATATCCTGACTCAGTTTCAGAGCGAAAGGCAAGCGGCCATCGACGCCATACGCGGCCTTATGGACTGCGGCAAGCTATCGCGAAGCGGCGATATGCTGCTAAGGTGTAAATGACCTTTGCATAATCAATCATTTTTACTAATTTTGCATTCATTATGGCAATAAGCCAATATATAATCATCGCATTCCGTTAAGGCTATGGCTAATAAGAATGAATTTGCTACAAAGATAGGACTGCTCGCCGCTACCGTGGGGTCAGCCATCGGATTGGGTAATGTATGGCGCTTCCCGGCGGAGACTCAAGCTAACGGCGGTGCCGCTTTCTTGCTGCTCTACGCCGTGTGTGTGTT
>JAEDNZ010000016.1 GCA_016302215.1 Muribaculaceae bacterium | reverse complement strand
CGCGTTTCACCCCGATAGGCAATAATGTGTTCAGGCTCACCGCTACCTTTGATGCCGGCAACACCTTCTGCTTGGCTTCTTGTCCGGCTGCCAATGCCGGAGACTGGAGCGACCTGGGCTCTCGCCGTTATGGCGCATCATCAGCATCGCGCCCCTCAATCTATGACGGCGGCACATACGACATCATCAAGACCTCCGGCGACAACAATACCTACACTGTTGCCAACGCCGGCACTTACACCATCACCGTGGATATGAACACGATGAAGCTCTCCATGGTATCCACGCCCGTGGCTCTCGTCGGATTTGTCGATGACAGCAACGGCTGGGACGCCGCCGCTGCCGACGGCCTCGTTGCCACCGGGTGGGACAACGTTTATGTGGGCACCACCAAGACATCTTATTCCGGTTATTTCCTCCCCGTGACGCAAGTGGGCAATTGGGACACCGACGTGCAGCCCACACGCTTCAACGCTTATGGAGACACTCGCCTCAACGCTTACGGCAACTCTGACGTGCAGGTGCCTTACAACGAAACCGACAACATCACTTACCATGACAGCACCTCGCCCACCACTACCACTCGCCATGCCGACTATGTGGCCGACAAGCTGTGGTCTAACAAAGCGCGATATGCACCCGGCGAAGAGGTGTGGATACAATACTCCGGCGACCGCCCCGCCGGCGCGCGCGTGCGCTACCGCCACCTCGGCGAGGTGGTCTATGAGCACGAATTGGTGCAGGAGTGGTGGTCGTGGACGCCCCCGGCTGATGACTATCAAGGCTACCTCGTAGATGTATATACCACCTATACCACCGACGGCAAACGCTACGAGTCAATCTATGCCACCATCGGCGTCGATGTCAGCAGCGACTGGTGCCGCTTCCCCCGCAACGGATATGCCGCCTGGTATGACTCCGGCCGCGACGTCGTGGGCGACGTGGCCTTCCTCAACCGCCGCCACATCAACGTGGTGCAATTCCAAGATTGCCACTGGAGGCACCACCGCCCATATTGCCCCGATGACGACTACACCGACATCTTCTATCGACCCATCCACAAGCAAACCATCAAAGACTATCTGAGCACCATGCACGGATATAATATGAAAACGCTCTTCTATGACCTGGCCTACGGCACCACCCCACAAGATGCCAAAGCCCACCAGGATGGCCTGGATATTGCTGATGGCGTTAAGACTTCGTGGTATGTTCAGGACGCTAACGGCAACCGCGATTATCACGGCCTGATAACGGCGGGCGGCAAGAGCAACATTGACCTTGTAAACCCCGGCAACGATGAATGGATTGCATATTTTGGTGGCCGCATGAAGGAGGTCTTTGACAATCTTGACTTTGACGGCTTCCAGATTGACCAACTCGGCGGTAGAGGCAACCGCTATGACAGCAATGGCAATTGGATAAATATGGAAGAAGGTCTTGGCAAATTCATCAAGAAAATGAAAGAGCGCTTTCCCAACAAATATATGGTGATGAACAGCGTCTCAGACCACGCTCAATACCAGATAACATCGTCAGGCGCCGCCTCTGCTTGCTACCAGGAGTTATGGAAATACCAGGCATCCTTCAACGATATGTATCAGTGCAAGCTGCGCAACGACTCCTACTCGGGTAATAAACTGCGCACCATCTTCGCTGCATATCTGAACTACTGCTACGATGGCAGCGGCAATTTCAACACCCCCGGCGTGCTCCTCGCTGATGCCTGTATATTCTCCGTCGGCGGAGCGCACCTCGAGCTGGGCACCGGATACAATATGCTCACTACCGAATACTTCCCCAACGCCGGCCGCCGCATGACTGACGAGCTTGTGGCCGCCATCACCGACTACTACGACTTCAACACCGCATACGAGAATTTGCTCTTTGAATACACCGGCGAGCTGAACGCTAACCTCTACAGTACCACTCATAAGCTCTCGCAGTGGACCAAGGACCAGGCGCCGCGTGCCGGCCGCATCGGTGTCCACGGCGCTAAGGTGGCCGATGGCAAGTATGTGTATCATCTGCTCAACTTCACTAAGGCTGACTTCCTCGAGTGGCGCGACATACAAGGCACCCAGCCTGAGCCCGACGAACTCACCGGCATTGAGCTGTATATCGACTGTGACCGCAAGGTGGCCCGCGCCTGGGTGGCCTCGCCCGACTATCTGGGTGGCGTGCCTATCGACCTCAAATTCCAGCAGGTAGGGCGCACGCTCAAGCTCATTGTGCCTAACCTCAAATATTGGACCATGCTCGTCCTCGAATGATATTTTTTATCACTAATCATACTACACTCATGAAACACTATTTCAGCTATCTGTGCAGAGGCATTGCTATCGCCGCGCTCGCTGTCATCACGGCGGCGCCGACGGCAACGGCCGGCTACAGCAACATCTACATCGTGGGTGACGCTGTGCCCGAATGTGGCTGGGACCGCGGCAAGGCGCAGAGCTTGACCAACACAGGCTCCGGCACGTTTGTCTTTGAAGGTATGCTCGCCAAGGGGCAATTCAAATTCACCCCAAATTGCTACCCATACAATTCGGGCAGCTATCACGAAGATTTCAACTCTACCGGCTACTCTACGAGCTTTGTTGCCAAGACCGAGAATGAGAGCATCAACGATGGCTATGGTGATGCTCACGGTGTGGGATATTATGACTACAACACCGGCAACGACTACAAATTCTACAACAATACCCCCGGATACTACCGCCTGGTGCTCAGCATCCCCGACGGCAAAGCCTGGAGCCTGAAAGTGTATCAGCCCATGCTTTATATCGTCGGCAGTGCCACTCCCGGCGGCTGGTCGCTTGACAAGGCCATTGCGGTGTTTGCCGATGGAGGCGGCTCGCTCACAAATGCCACGTGGAGCGGTACCCTGCGCCGCGGCGACTTCAAATTTGTAACCTCTTCGGCCGACTTCATTCCCTGCTACTGCGCCCTTGAGGCTGACGAGCCCCTCACCCCCGGCTCACACCGCCTGGTTTATAAAAGCGGCTCTAACGAGGTCGAGGACTACAAATTCAGAGTCTCGCGCGACGGCTTCTATACCCTGTCTCTCGACATCAGCAACGCCTACACGGCCTCGATGAACGTGGCCATGGCCGCCGAGCCTGACCTTGCCGGCGGTTATGTGCTGGGCGATGGCAACTATGTGGTGGGCGTCAAGACCGCTGCCGACGGCGCCGCGCGCCATCTTTACACCGCCCCGGTGCCCCGCACGCTGTATGTATATAACTACTTTGACGCCAACGACCACAGGCAGTTCAGCCGCACCGCCGATGGTGTATTCACCGCCATCGCCGAGCTCAGAAAAGGCTCGTGGTATAAGTTCGTATATGACCTCGATGCCCCGGCAGCTACGGCTTTTGCACCCGTCGGCGGCGATGTCACTCTCAGTGGCGAGCCTACGCGCAATATCATGCCCGTCGATGGCAACAGCTATGTCGTTGACGCCGACGGCTGGTATAAGATTACAGTGGATTTCTATGACCGCGGCAGCGAGTGGGGCGGCGTGCGCTACGCCGTGTCGCCCGTGGTAACGGCCGTCCCGGCTACCGGCATTGACGATGCCGCAGCCATCGATATCACCATCACCGCCACCGACAGGGTAATCACCGTGTGCGGCGCCGATGATGACACCCCCATCGTGGTGTGCAACCTCGCCGGCGCCGTCGTGGGCACCTCGGCTACCACGGCCGTGGCTCCCGGCGTGTATATCGTTGCTGCCGGCACGGTAATCAAGAAATTAGTAGTGAAATAACACATCATTATCATTGCATACAGATGAACAGCTTCATCACTCATATAGCATTGTCAGCCATAGTGGCTACAATGAGTGTCGGCACCATGAGCGCTTATGACGCTATGTACATTGCCGGCAACGCCATCGACGGCACCTGGAACCTGTCGAGCTGCGCCATCAAAATGGCTGCTCCCGGCGGCGACAATGCCGTGTATCTCTGGGCCGGACGGCTCAGAGTGGGCGAGGTGAAATTTCTCCACGACACCGCCGACTGGGGCAACAGCATCGTGGCGAGCGAGCAATACGTCACCAATCCCGAGTTGGGCAAGGTTTATCCCTTGGCTCACATGGGCTCCAACGACAATAAGTTCAAAATCACCGAGGCGGGGTGGTATGACGTGAAGTTTGACGCAAAGGCCATGACCGTGGTCTTCTCACGTCCGCTATTCCTCATCGGCGAATGTCACGCCACCGGCTCATGGGCTGCAAATAAGGGCGCCCGCTTCACTCCCATCGGCCGTGACATATATAAGCTCACCGCCACCTTTGATGCCGGCAACACTTTCTGCCTGGCCACATGTCCCGCTGCCACTGCTGATGACTGGGACGGACTCGGCTCTCGCCGCTATGGCTCTACCGAAGTATTAGGCGTAACACTCGTCACCGACGGCTCGCAGCCGGCAACTCTCCAAGCCACCTCTGACGAAGACCGCATCTTCAGCATCGGCGCTTCAGGCACTTACACCCTCTATGTGGATATGGCGCAGCTCAAGATGTGGGCGGTAAGCACCCCTGTGGCGCTCGTTGGCTCTGTCGATGGCCAGCTCGGCTGGAACGCCGCCCAGGCCGCCGGCATGATGGCCACCGGCGCTGTCAATTACTATGTGGCTACCGCCTCCACGATGGCTTCCGGCGCATTCATGCCCGCCGAGAGAGTAGGGCAGTGGGACACCGACGTGGCGCCGACTGCATATCGCACCGAGGGCGACCGCACTCTCAACACCCTCTGCAATCAAGACATTGAGGTCATTGCCGATGTCGCCGACAACACCATCGAGCGCCCCGCCCCCGGATATGCCACGCTCTTGTCGCAGGACTATAAGGCCGATGAGATAACCACCGATATGGCGCGCTACAACGTGGGCCAGCCCGTATCATTCACCATCAGCAGCCTTCCCGCCGGAGCGCGCGTGCGTTATCGCCATCTGGCTCAAGTGGTGGGCGATGAGGAGCTTAGCTCTGACACCTGGACGTGGACTCCCCCGGCCGCTGACTTCGCCGGCTACATCGTAGATGTATATACCACTGACGACTTCGGCAACGAGACCATCCACGCCACCACCGGCGTAGATGTCTCAAGCGACTGGAAGCGCTTCCCCCGCTACGGCTACGTGGCCTGGTTTGAGCCTTCCACGACTGATGCCACCATATCTTCGGGCATGGCTTTCCTCAACCGATGCCATGTCAATGCCGTGCAATTTCAAGATTGGCACTGGAAGCATCACCGCCCTTACTGCCCCACACAGCGATATACTGACCTCTCTAACCGCTCGATAAGCAAAGAAGTGGTGAAGAAATATATTGACACCCAGCACGGCTATCAGATGATGTCGTTCTTCTACAATCTCGCCCATGGCGTGCTCTGGGAGTATGATGCCGAGGCTGACGGCGTCAGCGCTGAGTGGATGACATATACTGACACCAACCACGCCACTATGGACCGCCACTGGGGTCTGCCTTCGTCATGGCGTATGCTCTACTTTGCCAACCCCGCCAACACCGACTGGCAAAACTACATTGCTGACCGCAACGACGAGGTCTATGAAAACCTGGGCTTTGACGGCTATCAGATTGACCAAGTGGGCTGGCGCGGAAATATCTATGACTACTGGGGCAAGAGCGTGGACCTGCCTTCAGGCTTCAACTCCTTTATCAAAGCTATGAAGCAGCGCCACCCCGACCGCCGTCTCATTATGAACAGCGTCTCAAACTACGGCGCCAACGAAATCCTCTCCACTGACTGCCTCGATGTATGCTACACCGAGATGTGGAAGGACGAGAGCTCATTCCAGAGCCTATATTCCATCAAGGCTGACAACGACCGCTACAGCGGCGGACGCGCACGCACCGTCTTTGCCGCCTACATGGACTATCTGGTGCCCGAAGGCCGCGAGTTCAACACTCCCGGCGTGCTCCTAACCGATGCTTGTATGTTTGCTCTCGGTGCCGGTCACCTCGAGCTGGGCGCCGGCGGCAATATGCTCACTCACGAGTACTTCCCCTACACCGGCCTAAAGGTCTCTGACGCTCTGAAGGCTGCTATCACCGACTACTACGACTTCAACACCGCCTACGAGACTCTCCTCTTTGACACCTCGCGCGAGCTGACTCCCATCATCAGCAGCACCACCCATCCGGGCATCTCGATATGGAACAATCAGCAGTCGCCGCGTGCCGGCCACATCGTGGTGCACGCAAAAGAGGCTGCCGACGGCAAGTATGTGTATCATCTGCTCAACTTCACCGCTGCCGACCGCCTGTCATGGCGCGACCTCGACGGCACTATGCCCGAGCCTGATGAGTTCTCCGATATCAATATGATTATCGACTGTGACCGCCGCGTGAGCCGCGCATGGGTTGCATCGCCCGACTACTTAGGCGGCGTGCCCGTGGAGGTGAAATACACTCAGCAAGGCCGCAGCTTGCAGCTCTCTGTGCCTAACCTGAAATACTGGACTATGCTCGTGCTCGAATAAAGCACGCGTCAAATTCCTGCTTTAGCGATAAGCTACGCCGGGCAGCTGTGTCTCTCACATCAGCTGCTCGGCGTCGGCGTATGATGGTATCTCTTTGAGAAAGGTGTATCCGGCGCCGTCAAAGTGGCAGCTGTAATGTTGCATACCGTTGCTCACTATCAGCACCGGAGCGCGCAGCACGCTGTTGTAGCGCGCTATCTGGTCAAACACCTTTTGCGTGATAGCCACCGTGGGAGCCTTATACTCCACGATGACCAAGGGGCGGCGCTCCCTGTCGAAGACCACGGTGTCGCAGCGCCGCGACGTGGCGTTGAGCTTCAGGCTAACCTCGTTGGCGGTGAGATAGCGCGGATAGCCCTTGGCCGTCAGCAGGTAGTTGACAAAATGCTGCCGCACCCACTCCTCGGGCGTCAGCGCCACCCACTTGTCGCGCAGCAGGTCATACACCTGCACGGCACCGTCGTCGCTGCGGCGCAGGCGCATATCGTAGTGGGGTAGGTTTAGCGGCGTCATTGCAAAAATATTTTCTGATTGTAGTGCTATTTCAGAAATTCTGCGTAAATTTACAACTAAATTCTCAAAACACAAAATGGCTACCGCTACACCATCATTCGAGAGCCTGCGCCGCGACATAGCAGCGCAGCAGTTGGCGCCCGTGTATCTGCTCCACGGCGAGGAAGGCTATTATATTGATGCCCTCGTGGCTGAGTTCCTCAAGGTAATACCCGAGGAGGACAAAGACTTCTGCGAGCGCGTGCTCTACGCGCCCGAGAGCGAGCCGGGATATGTGATGGATGTGTGTCGCCACCTGCCTATGATGGCCGAGCGTCAGATGGTCATTCTCAAGGAGTGTCAGGAGGTCAACGCCACTGTCATCAACAAGCTGCATAGCTATGTGGAGCATCCTACCGCATCTACCACGCTGGTGATATGCTTCCGCGGGGCTACGGCAAAGGGCAAGGACCTCATCGCTGCCGCCCGCAAGTCGGCCGTTATCTTCGAGTCTAAGCGGCCGTGGGAGTCGCAGATACCGGCGCTCATCGCCTCTTACGTCAAGGCCAAGGGCCTATCCATTGACGCCAAGGCTCAGCAGATGCTTGCCGAATTTGTGGGCACCGACCTCAGCCGCCTCTACAACGAAATCGACAAACTCGCCTACATACTCCCCGCTGCCGCGATGATTACGCCCGAGGCAGTGGAGCGCAACGTGGGCGTCAGCAAAGACTACAATATCTTTGAGCTCGTTGATGCCATCGCCGCTAAGAATGCTCGCAAGGTGTTCTCTATCCAGCGATATATCGAGGCTAACCCCAAGGGCACGTTGGCACCGATACAGGCCCTGCCGAGCATCTTTGCCCTCTTTGCCGACTTGATGATAGCGCTTTACACCCCTGACAAGAGCGATGCCTCCCTGAAGGCGGCGCTCAATCTCAAGACCACGTTCTCGCTGCGCCGCATACGCGCCGCGCTGCAAAATTATAATGCCTTCCAGGTCATTGAGATTATAGATGCCATACGCACCTTTGATGCGCAAAGCAAGGGCAACGGCTCGCGACAGGACGTCACCCTCCTGTTCAACGACCTGCTCTATCACATCCTCACGGCGCCGGGCAAGCTGCCCCTTTAAGGGCTACAGCCGTAGCCGCGCCGCCGCCCAATGGCAGGGCGCGCCCATTGCCTATCCTAATCGCTAATCAAATGCTCCTTCGATGCCTTCCTCCACGGCCTCAGGCTCGCTGTCGCCGTAAAATTCCTTGTAGCACAGGTTCAGACCCTCGGGGAACACGAATTTCTTGCTCTGGCTGTAAGGCAGCGACTTGTCAGCATACACCTTATTTATATATAGGCCATAGATAGGCAGCGCCATTGACGCGCCCTGGCCCTCGGCCATAGAGTTGAAGTGTATGTATCGCTCGTCACCGCCGACCCATACGCCTGACACTAACTCCGGCGTGAAGCCCATAAACCAGCCGTCGGCGTTGAAGTTGGTGGTACCGGTCTTGCCGCCCATCTGCGCCGTGATGTTGTATGGCGCGCGGCGCAGGCGGCTACCCGTACCGCTATCCACCACATTCAGCAATATCGAGAGTATTCGGTAATAGCCCAGCTCGGTGATGACCTCGGTGTGCACCGGCGAGAACTCGCTGATGATGTTGCCGTTGGCATCGGTGATAGCCGTCACATAGATGGGGTCGGTGCGCATACCCTTGTTGGCAAACGCCGTGTAAGCCGTCACCATCTCTTTGACTGACACCTCGCAAGGACCCAGACAGAGCGAAATCACCGCCGGCAGGCTGTTGGTGATGCCGTAGCTGTGCATGCGCCGCACAAGCTCGGCGGGGCTGAGCTCGGCCATCAGGCGCGCTGATATCCAGTTGTTGGAGTTGGTTAGCGCCCATCGCAGATCCACCATCTCGCCTATGCGTGCGTGACCCGAGTTGCGCGGACACCACGGGCGCCCTGCCGCATCATAGAGCGTGGGCTGGGCGTTGAGCAGCATGTCACACGGAGTGAAGTCTGACTCCATGGCGTAGGTGTAGAGAAACGGCTTTATCGTTGAGCCTATCTGACGTCGGCCGGTCGATACCATATCATACTGGAAGAAGTGGAAGTCGGGGCCGCCGACGTATGCCTTGACATAGCCGGTGACGGGGTCCATTGACATGAAGCCCGTGCGCAAGAATGATTTGGTGTAGAGCAGCGAGTCGCGAGGTGTCATCACCGTGTCGATAGGCCCGTCGTAGCTGAACACCATCATCTCGGTGGGGGTGTTGAACTCGCGCATTATCTCGTCTTCGCTCTTGCCGGCAATCTTGCCCACACGGTGGCGCTCGCTCTGCTTGATGGCTGTGCGTATGAGCTTCTCGCGTGTGGCGGCGTTGATTTCTGCGGGGTTTGACGTGTAAGGCGCCGTCGGCGAGTTGCGTTTCTCTCTGAAGAAAGCCTTCTGCAGGCTGCGCATGTGCTCGTTGACGGCTTGCTCGGCGTAGTCTTGCATGCGCGAGTCTATGGTGGTGTAAATCTTCAGACCATCGTTGTAGATGTCATAGTAAGTGCCGTCGGCCTTGGGGTTCTTATCCACCCAGCCGAAGAGCGGGTTGGTTTCCCATGCTATTGAGTCATCGATGAATTTTTGCTTTTCCCATTCTTCATAGTTTGCGCGCTCGGGCTTGTGGGCTGTGAGTATGCGCCGCAGCTCTTCGCGGAAGTAGGGCGCTATGCCCTCCTTGTGATCTACGCGGCTGAAGTGCAGCTGCAGCGGCAATGCCTGCAGCGAGTCAAGCTGTGCCTGCGATATCATATCGGCCTTGTACATCTGCTCGAAGACCACGTTGCGGCGGCCGCGTGCTCGCTCGGGCTTGCGCACCGGGTTGTAGTATGATGGGTTTTTGACCATACCTACGAGCAGAGCGGCCTCGGCTATGTCGAGGTCTTTGGCGTCTTTGTTGAAATATACCTTTGCGGCCGATTTGATGCCCACGGCGTTGTAGAGGAAGTCAAACTGGTTGAGATACATCTTGATGATTTCCTCTTTGGAGTAAAAGCGCTCCAGCTTGATGGCTATCATCCACTCTACGGGCTTCTGCACCATGCGCGAGAGGAGACCGTTGCTGGGTGGGGTGTATAGCTGCTTGGCGAGCTGCTGCGTGATGGTGGAGCCGCCGCCCGCATTCTTTTGCCGCAGTATCATCGTCTTGACCACGGCGCGCGTCACCGCGCGAAGGTCTATGCCGGAGTGGTCCTCAAAGCGTGCATCTTCGGTGGCGATGAGGGCGTGTATCACGTGGGGCGAAATCTCGGCAAAGTCGGCATAAACGCGATTGCCCGAGTTGCGGAAGTAGCGACCCATCTCTTGGCCGTCGGCGCTGTAGATGATTGACGCAAAGCGGTCCTGAGGGTTGCGAAGCTCTTCGATGGGCGGCATATAGCCTATGATGCCGTTGTATATGAGTATGAAAAACAGAAATACAGCCGCCGTGAAGATAAGGAACGAGGCCCAAAGCCATCTTACGATGCGCTTCGTGCGCATGCGCTTGCTGTCAGAGGGTGTGCGCGGGCTGACATCCTGCATATTGTCGGTTTCTTCTATCATGATGTTGATATTTTGCGCAAAGTTAATTGTTTTCGTTGACATTCACAATAATAATATAAAGCAAAGCGCCTATGACCCCTTGATACTATGGCAATAATGGCCTAAATTGGCATTTTTGTACTTTTTTATGCGAATATCTGAGGTAAATCATTCGCTTTTAAATAATTTTTGCTAAATTTGCAGCGATAATGCAAAGTTTGTGCTTGCCGCTGTGTTGCGGCAACATACGCAATCTAACGGAAACAGAACCTTTATTAAAAGTAAAAATGAGACAAAAAGCATTACTGCGCGGGCTTGTATATGCGATGTCTATGGCTGCTTTGTCGGGATGTAATGATGATTTTACTCCCGGTGATAACGGCGTAGGCTCCATTGCGCCCGATGTGGCTGTCTGCACGGATGTGGTCTCGGCGCGTAATTCACGCGCGGCTGAGTACGCTGATGTGACTGTGTCTGACCTGTCGTTGCGCCTCACTAAGGCCGATGGCACCTACACCAAAAATTGGGAGTCGGTTGATGACTTCCCCGCAGACGGCAAGTTTAAAATCGGTGATTACACACTTGAGGCTTTTTATGGCAGCGCCGCCGTGGAGGGTTTCGAAGCACCGTTTTTCTACGGCTCTACTTCGCTTACCGTCGAAGAGGGCAAGACTACACCGGTGAGCCTAACCGCAGGCCTCGCCAACTCTATGGTGAGCATCATTTATACCGATGCGTTCAAGAGCTATATGAGCAGCTGGAGCTCGGAGATTCACACCGCTGCCGGCTCTTATATTGACTATAGCATGACAGAGACACGCCCGGCATACATTGCCCCGGGAGCTACTAACATCTTGGTGTCAATAACAAAGCCTAACGGCCTGACCGCCAAGTTGCAAGCCGCCTCATTCCAGGCTAAGGCAAAGTATCACTACACGGTGACCATCGACCTCAACGAGGGCGCCGGCTCGGGTGATGCCGCCGTCACTGTAACCTTTGACGAACTGCTCGCCGACGCCCCGCCCGTGGTCATTGACATCAGCGACGAGGTCATCAACGCTCCGGCGCCTACCATGACTCCCGTGGGATTTAGCTCCGGCGACAACATCGAGTTTTATGAGGGATATGCCCCCGACGGCGATGCCAAAGTCAATATCATAGCCAAAGGCTCGCTCGCATCTGTGATGATGACCACCACCTCGCAGTGCCTCACCCAGCGCGGATGGCCGGCATCTGTGGATCTGCTCAACCTCACCGAGGCCCAGAAGCTCACGCTCTCTGACTTGGGATTTAAGTCTATGGGCTTGTGGAGCAATCCCGACAAGATGGCCGTCATTGACCTCCATGACGTGCTCGCCAACCTCACCCAGATCTCCGGCGACAACACTTCTACCTTCACCTTCGCCGTGACTGACCGTTACTCCAAGACCGCTGAGCCGGTCTCCCTCAGCGCTACTGTCAAGGAAGTGTCGCTGACGCTCTCCAACCCCTCGGCTCTCAAGTACTATGACACCTCGCTAACAGTTGATGTCGCTTACAACGGCGCCGATATCAGCAAAGATGTCAAGATCATGTACTTCAACGAGCGCGGCACATGGTCGCAATTCACCGCCGTCTCATACGCCGCCAAGTCAGGCGTTGACAACACCTACACCGCCACCATCTTCGTGCCTTCAGGCACTGACGATATCACCATCAAGGCGCAGGCTATCTCCATCGAGACTCCCAATCTCGTGATTAACCGCGCCGTGCCTGACATTGCCATCAGCCTCAGCGAGAACAATGTCTTTGCCACTCACGCCACCGTGTCAATCGTTACGGCATCGCGCGGCGTGTCTTCAGCCAAGCTGTTCCTCTCTGACAATGGTGGTGTCACATACACCCGTATCTGGGGCTCTGACTCGCAGGTTTACAACATCACCGGCCTCAAGCCCTCCACTACCTATTACCTGCGTGCCGAGGACGACGACTGCCGCACCAAGCCCGTGGCATTCACCACCGAGGCTAATCCGCAGCTGCCGCATTCATCGATGCGCGACTGGTATCAGACTTCCTCCGGCTCGCACTGGGAGCTGGTGTTCTGCGGCACTGAGGAGCAGACCGTCTGGGGCACCAACAATATCATGACCACCAGCCAAGGCTCTGACTACGCCTACTGCCGCATCTCTGGCACCATTTCCACCGACGACGGCTATGTCGGCACCGGCGCGCTGCTGCGCACCGTGGGGTGGGGCAGCGGCAACACCGCCACCGGCAGCGTAGGCTCCGGCGTATGCAAGTATATCGATGCCGGTCTGCTGCACCTCGGAGCCAGCCGCTCTGTGCGCCCTGATGGCTACAAAAACTCCACGTGGGGCACTATCGGCACTGCCGACCTCAACTGTGGCATACCCTTCACCTCACGCCCCTCGGCCCTCGAATTCTACTATAAGTATTCGCCCAAAAACTCTGCCGACAAGGGCTATGCCGAAATCACCGTCTTCGATGCCTCCGGCAATATCGTAGCAACCGCCAACACCTCGCTCGCCGCCACAAGCAGCTACACCAAGGCCTCGGTAGCCCTCTCGTATGCTTCCGGAGCGGCCAAGGCTGCTAAGATTTATGTCAAATTCTTGTCAACAAATGATGAGACATATCTCAAGAAAAATAAGGACAACATCACCCCGCCGCCATTTGCCAACCTCTCGCGCGGCACATGGATGGGCGCTCAGCTCTACATCGACGAAATAGCATTAACCTACTAATATGCAACCAACACCAATGAAAACCAAGATATTAAGCATAATAGCACTCGCGGCAACGCTCCTGTCGTTGACATCTTGCGACGAGGCCTGGACACCTAACACCGGCGACAAGACCGGTCAGGTGTCGCTGAAATCGCTCGGCGTTGAGGTGTCAACAGCCGAGAGCACCGTCAGCCGTGCCGATGTGGACCTGTCTGACTACATCATCACCATCGTAAACCGCACAAGCGGCATCACCGAGGGACAGTGGACTTACAGCGAGATGCCCGAGGTCTTTGCTCTACCCGTCGGCGACTACACCGTAAAGGTTAAGTCTCACACCATACAGCCCGCCGAGTGGGATAAGCCATACTATTGCGGCGAGAAGGACTTCTCTATCGTGGCCGATAAGATTGCAGAGCTCGGCGTGGTGACTTGTAAGTTTGCATCGCTGCGCGTGACCGTGAAATTTGCCGATGAGCTGCGCAATGTCATGGAAGATGACGCTCGAGTATCAATCCTCGCCGGCGAAAACGGCACCGCCATGACCTTCACGCCCGATGAGACACGTTCGGCTTACTTTGAGGTCGTTGACGCAAGCACCACTCTCATCGCCACATTTACCGGCACTGTCAAGGGCACCGCCGAGACGCTGCGCAAGACTTACTCCGACGTCAAGGCCGGCGAGCACTGGATCATCACTTTCAACGTCAAAGAATACCCCGACATCCCCGGCGAGACCGGCAACATCTCTGTTGATGGCGGCATCAATGTTGATGCCTCGGTGACGGCCGTCGATGTCAATGGCAATGTCATCGTTGATGAAGACGTGCTGCCCTCCGACGACCGCCCCGGCACCGAAGACCCCGGCACTGACCCAGACCCCGACCCGGATCCCGATCCTGATCCCGATCCTGATCCCGACCCGCAGCCCTCTGACGCTATTAAATTTGCCAGCGAGACTCTCAGCTTTGACACCGCCAACTCGGTAGATGTTACCCCGGCTGTGGTCCACATCACCGCCGCCAACGGCATCGCTCACCTCGTGGTCAACATCACCACCACCAGCGCCGGCTTTGAGGAAGCGCTCGTAGAGGTACAGATGCCCACTACCTTTGACCTCGCTTACCCCGGTAGCGACAAGGAGGTATTCGAGAGCCTCGGCTTCAGCACCGGCGCCGATGTCATTGGCGCTACTGCCATTGACTTTGACATCACTCAATTTGTGCCGCTGTTAGGCCTATATGAGGGTACACACACTTTCAAAATCACTGTCACCGACCAGAACAACCTTCAAAATTCTGTCACGCTGACGTTCATAAAGTAAGGTACTATGAAAAAATATATCATATCCATGGCCGCCACCATTGCCGTGATGGCCGCCGTGACAACAGGCTGCGCTGACGACAATGAGCTCGCTCTCGGTGAGGGTAGAGTCACCGTCTCCACCAGCATCAGCACCGATGTCAAGGTGCAGTCGCGCGCCGAGACCACTGCCGAGCTCGCAGAGAACTGCATGGTCTGGATTTCTAAAAAGGACAAAGGTCTCGTGCGCCGTTATGACCACCTCGCTGACATTCCCGCCGATGGCATCAAGCTGATGTCAGGCGATTACGTTGCCGAGGCTTGGACCGGCGATAGCGTGCCCGCCTCTTGGGATAAGCGCTGGTTTAAAGGCTATCAGCCTTTCACCGTGCAGGCTGGCGCCACGACCAATGTCAACGTAGTGTGCAAGGTGGCCAACGTCGTGGCTTCTGTAGCTTACTCTGACCAAGTCAAGGACGTGCTCAGCGATTACACCATGACCATAGGCCACAACCGCGGCTCGCTCGAGTATATAGGCGACACCGACGCCAAGGGCTATTTTATGATGCCCTCTACCGATAAGAACCTCACTTGGACGCTCTCGGGCACTCTCGCCGATGGCTCGCCTTTCACCAAGATCGGCGTCATCGAGAATGCCGCTCCCGCCACATGGTATAAGCTCAACGTCAAATACACAGGCTCCGACATCGAGCTTGGCGGCGGATACATCACCATCGAGGTGGACCAGAGCGCCGTCAACAATGAGGACACCGTCGTCATCGAAATGGCGCCGGACATCAGCGGCTTCGGTTTTGACATATCCAAGCAGCTCATGGCCGAGAAAGGCAATGTGGGTCGATGCTCATTCTTTGTCAGAGGCACCACGCCCCTGACCGATATCGTCATCGCCAACGACGAACTCGATGCCATGCTCGGCATCGGCGGCAATGACATCAACCTGCTCAAGATGTCAAGCGACATCTCCTCTGCGATAGCCGCCAAGGGCGTGACACTGCTGGGCAGCTTCAGCGGCGTCAGCCAGGGACTGATGTACAAGGTGTCTTTTGAGGATGCCTTCACCTCGCGTCTGGGCGACGGCGAGCACCGATACACCATCCGCGCCGTTGACAGCAACGGCAAAGAAGCCACGGCCACCCTTATCATCAAAGTCAGCGATGCCGCAGTAATCACCTACGACATCGTCGCCGCCGATGTCTGGGCCACATCTGCCACTATCACCGGCGCAATCGTCAAAGACACCGCCACCAACGTCAAGATGCGCTATCGCAAACTCGGTGCCTCCGAATGGACCGATGTAGAGTACACCCGCAGCGGCAATGCACTCTCGGCAATAATCACCGGTCTGTCGCCCGCCACCACCTACGAGTATGTAGTAGTCTGCGATGAAACACCGGCGCCCGCGCCAATGACATTCACCACCGAGGCAGCCAAGCAGCTACCCAACTGCGGCTTCGAAGACTGGCAGCAGCCCGGGGGCAGCAATGCCACGCTGATTTATGCCTCCGGCGATGACATGTTCTGGGATTCAGGCAACCACGGCTCGGCCAAGATGAGCAAGCAGGTGACCACCCCCGATGCAAGCATCAAGCACGGCGGTTCATACAGCGCCAAGCTGGCTTCGCAGTTTGTCGGCTTCGGCACCTTAGGCGCTTTTGCAGCCGGCAATATCTTTGTGGGGCAATTCCTCGGCACGGAGAACACCACCAAGGGTATCCTCGGCTGGGGACGCGAATGGACCACTCGCCCCAAGGCCCTCCGCGGCTACATCAAATACACTCCGCAGAATGTCACTTACTCAAGCACTGACAAGATATCCAAGGGCGACCTTGACCGAGGCATCATTTATATAGCTCTCGTCGATGGCAGCACCATGTCATACGGCAGCTACTCCGGCTGGCCACAGATTGTTGCTACCAAGGATATTGACAACTATAGCTTCAATAAGGACGGCGCCAACGTCATCGCTTACGGTGAGAAGATTTTCACCGAAGCTGTCGGCGGTGAGTCCTCGATGGTGCAGTTTGAGATACCGCTCAACTATGTGCGCACCGATATCAAGCCTTCCAACATCATCATCACATGCTCGGCAAGCCAGTATGGCGACTACTATTCGGGCGGCCCGTCAGTGATGTATCTTGATGACTTCGAGCTGGTTTATTAAGCACCTCATAATTCCCACGGCGAGGGCGACACGCTATGAGCGACGGTCGCCCTCGCTCGCTTTCTGAATAAATGTTAAAACCTGTGCGCCCTTACTGCTCTTTCAAGCATAATTTGTAACTTCGCCACAAAGTGATAACTAACATTACCAAACTAAAAATCAATGGTTATGAAAAAAACTTTCTTTGCAGTTATCGTGGCATTGCTCACGCCTATGCTGCTGTCTGCACAGCCGGTGCCGGTATCCAACCTCGCCGTCGCCGACAATGGCGCGATGCGTATGCCGCAATTTGCAGCCATTCCCGAGCTCCCCGATGAAAACCTGGAGTGGTCTGAATGGGAGCTTATCAGCGATGGCTGGGGCTATTTTGACACGTCAACCCATTCTGGTTTTTGTGAGGAATATGGTGTCGATTCTTTTTGGGATGGTGCGTGCAACATCTTTGTTGCATCGGCTGTTGACGCCCCCGACTTTCTGAAGGTGCGTATCGACAATGTGTTCGGTATGGCCGACGTCGTGGTATATGACTATCTGCCCACCGGCACTCTCTTGATGAACAATGACATGATAGTTGACACACAGACTCCCGTGCCTCAGTCAATCAAGGATATGACTTCTGATCCTTATGACTACTTCCGTATCGGCGTCAAGACTTCGTCATCGATGTATCAGCTTGACCGATATATCAACCTGGACCTGGTGCTGTATATTAGCGATAGGTATTGCTTTGTATTTCATACGACCCTGGTCAGGACCTCCGATCATGTCTATAACATAGGTGTGAATGGATGGCTAATTCCCGAAGAAGACAATGCAAGTGTTGAGATCACAGCCCATGACCAGATGCTGGGCACCGTGCGCATCTTCAAAAGCGATATCCCCGATAGATTATCCTTGTTTGATATGGTCACCAACCCCGCCGCGGTCGGCATGGAATATCAGGACGTACCCATCAACGACGAGAAAACCACGGCGAGCGTCAGCATCGACCGTAGCAAGTCAGCTGACGGCT
>JAEDNZ010000187.1 GCA_016302215.1 Muribaculaceae bacterium | reverse complement strand
GAGCCCCGGCGATTGCCGAGGCTCCGTTGTGACTCGCACAGGATTCAAACCTGTAACCTTCTGATCCGTAGTCAGATGCTCTATTCAGTTGAGCTAGCGAGCCGTGCTTTCGCTTTTGTAGCTGCAAAGTTACGCATTTATTTTTACAACAGCAAAGAAAATTGATTGTTTTTTTACTTCGTTTTTCGAGCTTCAATCAAAATTGCTGTTATGGGCCTTACAGCTCTATAAGCTCGTCGGCGGCGAATGCCCGTGACGCCGGGGTGCCTATCACACTATCCCAAAGCATAGGCGACACGCCATTGCCCGGCCGCTTTACGGTGATGTTGTCAGCCGTCAGCACTTCGCCTTTGGCGATGGCGCGAGAGGCAACGATGCTCTTGCGCGCTACCACGATATTGGGCCGTTCGGCATCGGCTACTGCTTTGATGCCGTTGCCCAGTGAGCGGCACACGTTATGCACCTGCCGCACCATTTCGGCCAACTCGTCAGGCTCCAGTGATGCCCGATGGTCGGGCCCCGGCAGGTTCCGGTCTAAGGTGAAATGCTTCTCGATGACTTCGGCTCCGAGTGCTGCCGCGGCGATGGGCACGGCGATGCCCTGTGTGTGGTCGCTATACCCCACGGCCCCGCAGTGTAGCGCGCGAAGTGTGTCCATAGCTTTGAGGTTGACTGCCTCGTAGGGCGTAGGATATTGGGTGGTGCAGTGTAGCAGGGTGATGTCGCCGCGCGAGATGCCGCCTTTCTCAAGCACATCCACCGCCGCCTCCACTTCTTCAAGCACTGACATGCCCGTAGAGAGTATCACGCGGCCGCCCTTTGATGCTATCTTGCGCAGGTATGGCAGATTGGTTATCTCGCCCGAAGGTATCTTCCAATAGTCCATACCTAACTCGGCAAGGCAGTCGATGGACACAAGGTCAAATGGCGTGCTCATAAAGCCGATGCCCACTGAGTCGCACAGCTCTTTGAGTGGCTTGTAGTCGCTCAGCGGCAGGTGTATCGCCTTGCACATCTCCAACTGCGACTGCTCGCTGCCGGTGGTCTCTTTTTGATATTCGGCCTTTGGGGCATAGGTGGATATCACCAGCTCGGGCACTGCCGTCTGAAACTTTACATAATCGGCGCCGGCCTCCTTGGCCGCTATTACCATGCGCCTTGCCAGGTCATAATTGCCATTGTGATTGACTCCTGCTTCTGCTATTATTATCATTGCGAGTGATGTGTTGTTGTTGCTGTGTGTAGGGGGTGATGAGTGTTGTGGTGATGTATATTTGGGCGTTAAGGCGTGGGGGCTATGCCGTCATATCAAGAGCGGGCGTGGGGCGCTGCTGACATCGTCCCACACCACCTCGTGCATATATCGGGCTATCTCCACTCCGGCGCGCCATACGGCCGCCGCAGGCCGGCCGCCGCAGGCCTCGGTGAGTATCATTAGCGGTATGTCGGCGCCGGCGTGCACTGAGCATACCGCGCCGCCGCCCAAGCGAGGATTTATCTCCATAAGCATTAGGCGCGAGGTGTCGAGGTCGCGCATCATCTGCACGGTGATGGCGCCGCGCAGCCCCAAGACCGTGATAGTGCGGCGAGCCAAGTCCTCTATCTCGGGGTCGCTGATGGTGATGGTGCGAGACACTTCGCCGCCTACCACCTCCAGCCTCCGCCGTGCCACGGCTGCGAGTATCTCGCCGGTAGTGACTGATGCATAGCAATCGATAGTGTATTCTTCGCGATTGTCAATGCGGTCTTGGATTAAATAGTCTTCGGCATTAATGGCGTTGAGCGCTTCGAGCGATGATATCGCTATTATGCCTTTTGAGGCCGAGCCGTGGCGCGGCTTGGCTATCAGCCGCATACACGGGTCGCCGGCGTGGTAGGTGCGCGGTATCGGCAGCCCTGCTGAGGCGAATATCTCGGCAGCTTTTACTTTGTCAAACATTGCCTCGGCAATCTCTCGCTCGCCCGTGGGCACAAAAGCACGCCCGGGGTAGCGGCGCGCGTATTCGGCCGATACGCCCACAGCGCCATCTACAAAGGGTATTATCACCCGGATATCATGCGCCCTGACCAGCTCATCGATATCATCATACACATCGGGGTCGCTCCACCGCTTGCCTATAATGACCGTGCCCTCGCAGGCTATGGGCACACGCTCTGTAGCCTCGTAGGAATATATGTTTGCGCCGGCATAGCCGAGCTTCCGTGCCGCGGCCTTTAACATTCGCGCCATAGTCACGCGTTTGCCGCCGCCCAGGAGCAGTATGCCTATCGCTTGCTTGTTTATGTCGTTTGATGTCATAGCGTAGTGCTGTGGAGTGGGGCTATCGGTTGTAAATATCGGTCTTATAGCGTGATAGGTTGGCCGGGTCGGTAAACCAGCGAGCCGTGATGTCAAGGCCCTGACGCAAATCCACCTGTGGCCGCCATGACGTCAGCGATGTGATGAGGCTGTTGTCGCCGCATAGACGGCGCACCTCGCTTTTGCCCGGGCGCAAGCGCTGTGGGTCAACCACATACTCCACCTCGCGGCCCATCACCTCGGCTATCAGCTTGAGCGTGTCGGCCATAGACACCTCAGTGCCGGTGGCGATGTTGATTTCGCGCCCTTCTACATCGGCGGCTTCGGCGATAGCGATAAATCCGCGCGCGGTGTCCTTCACAAAGTTGAAGTCGCGTGTCGGGCTAAGGTCGCCTACTTTGATGACGCTCTTGCCGCTCGCTATCTGCGATATTATGGTGGGGATTATGGCGCGTGCGCTCTGTCGTGGACCATAGGTGTTGAAGGGTCGAGCTATTACCACCGGCAGGTCAAAGGCATTGCGGAAACTCAGCGCTATGGCGTCGGCGCCGATTTTGGTGGCCGAGTAAGGCGACTGTGGCTGCCGTGGGTGCTTCTCGTCAATGGGCACATATTGTGCCGTGCCATACACTTCGCTGGTTGACGTCACGATGATGCGGTCAACACCGGCATCGCGTGCCGCCTGACACATATTGAGCGTGCCCTTGATGTTTGTATCTACATAGCTGTCGGGCGCCACATAGCTGTAAGGGATGGCGATGAGAGCCGCCAAATGAAATACGGCGGTGCACCCGCGCGTGATTTCTCGGCATAAGTTGGGGTCGCGAACATCGCCCGTGACGATTTCCAACGAGCCTTCGGCGGCTGCCACTTGTTCAAGCCACCCCCAGTTGTTAAATGAGTTGTACAGAGCCAATGCTCTCACCTTGTATCCGCTCTGCAGCAGTGCTTCCACCAGGTGCGAGCCTATGAATCCATCGGCGCCGGTCACCAGCACCGGCTTGTTCTTGTCTAACATATTATTGTGTGAGTTATGAATGCTAATGAGTGATGTTGGGTAGGATATATTGTTGTGTGCGTGGGGGGAGAGTAGGGCACTACCACGTCTTGTGCAGTGTATATACGATGACATCGCCATTGTCGGCATCATATTGCAGCGTCATGCGCCGGCCGCTCTGCTCTATTATCTTCAAATCAATCATCGTGTTGGTGGGCATCAGCAGCCATTC
>JAEDNZ010000186.1 GCA_016302215.1 Muribaculaceae bacterium | reverse complement strand
ATCACCCCATCACAGCAGCGAGAGCGCCCGGCGCCCTCGCTGCTGCTTTTGTATTTGCCCCCGGCGGGGGCGAGAGGCTCGCTGTGCGCTATCAGAGCAGTCTGACTTGTCTGACTTGTCAGACGGGTCGGATAGTGCGTTATGTGCTGATAATGAGGAGGGTGGCGCCGCAGACTGAAGGCTGCGAAAAAATCGGGGATATTTTTGTGAAATAAAGCTAAAATCACTATCTTTGCAGTGCAGGCCGCTCGCAGAAGCCCGGTCAGGGCATCGTGGGTGGGTCGGCAGACATTTTTTTTCAAGAAGGCGTTACTATGCGCTCATTCTTGGCTTGTTGGAAACCTGGAAAATTTTCATTGGGAGTCAAGATGGCAGCAGACGGTAGATGCCCTTAGTGGCGCTGAAAAAATCGCCCAAAAGAGCTAAAGGCATCACCTTAGGTGATATAGCCAGGCTCCTCGTTGATAATCTGGTAAAAATACCATTTGACCTACTAATATTGTATATAGCATCACTAATCTTCTAAATATGAAACGAATACTACTCGCGCTGCTGCTGGCGCTGACCGGCGCAGCCGCCCATGCCTACGACTTCGTGGTCGGTGGCATCTACTACAATATACTAAGTGATGGAGTGAGTGTAGAGGTGACTTATCGCCACTCATCCCATTCATCATACAGCGGAGCGATAAACATCCCCTCATCAGTCACTTATAGTGGTAAGACTTATTCGGTGACGTCGATAGGCTCCGAGGCCTTCAGTTCGTGCAGCGGCCTGACGTCAGTCACCATCCCCAACTCGGTGACGTCGATTGGCGGCTGGGCCTTCCACGTCTGCAGCGGCCTGACAGCGGTTACCATCCCCAACTCGGTGACGTCGATTGGCGACTGTGCCTTCTGCGAATGCAGCGGTCTTACGTCGGTCACCATCCCCAACTCGGTGACGTCGATTGGGTACAATGCCTTCAGAGACTGCAGCGGCCTGACCGGAGCCATCACCATCCCCAACTCGGTGACGTCGATTGGCGACTGTGCCTTCTCCGGCTGCAGCGGTCTTACGTCGGTCACCATCGGCAACTCCGTGGCTGAAATTGGCCTCAGTGCCTTCTGTGGCTGCAGCGGGCTCACCTCAGTCACTATCCCCAACTCGGTGACGTCGATTGGCTCCGATGCCTTCTCCGGCTGCAGCGGCTTAGAAAGTATTGTAGTTGAAAATGGCAATAGCAAATATGACTCGCGCGATAATTGTAATGCCATAATAGAGACCGCTACTAATACTCTGATATCAGGCTGTATGAATACCGTTATCCCCAACTCGGTGACGTCGATTGGGAACTATGCCTTCAAAGGCTGCAGCGGTCTGATGTCTGTGATAATCCCCAACTCGGTGACATCTATTGGGTACGATGCCTTCTCCGGCTGCAGCGGCTTAGAAAGTATTGTAGTTGAAAATGGCAATAGCAAATATGACTCGCACGATAACTGTAATGCCATAATAGAGACGGCTACGAATACTCTGATATCAGGCTGTATGAATACCACCATCCCCAACTCGGTGACGTCTATCGGCCCCTATGCCTTCTACGGCTGCAGCGGCCTGACGTCAGTCACCATCCCCAACTCGGTGACGTCGATTGACGGCTGTGCCTTCTGCGGCTGCAGCGGCCTGACGTCGGTGACCATCCCCAACTCGGTGACGTCTATCGGCCCCTATGCCTTCTGCGGCTGCAGCGGCCTCACGTCGGTCACCATCCCTAATTCGGTGACTTCGATTGGCGAATATGCCTTCTCCGTCTGCAGCGGCCTGACATCAGTGGTTTTCAATGCCGAAAACTGTACATATATGGGTGGTCAATATCCGGCCTTTATAAACTGCACAAGCATATCAACTCTGACAATAGGAGAATCAGTAAAAAATATACCCACTAATGCCTTCTCCGGCTGCAGCGGCCTGACGTCGGTCACCATACCCAACTCGGTGACGAAGATAGGCTACGGTGCCTTCTGGGGCTGCACCGGCCTGACAGGTGCACTTACCATCCCCGACTCGGTGATGTCGATTGGGAGCCATGCCTTCTCCGACTGCAGCGGCCTGACGTCAGTCACCATTGGCAACTCGGTGACTGCGATTGGCTCCTCTGCCTTCTCCGACTGCAGCGGCCTGACATCGGTCACCATCGGCAACTCGGTGACGTCGATAGACATCTATGCCTTCGCCGGCTGCAGCGGGCTCACCGGCGCACTCTCCATCCCCAACTCTGTGACTTCGATTGGGGAAAGCGCATTTAATGGCGCTGCACAGGTCACTGAGATTTCATTGGGCGAGAGTGTTGCCAACATCGGAGCATCGGCATTTGCCGGTATGGATCGCGTGGCTAAGATCACTTCGCTCAATCCTACACCGCCCGAATGTGCCGAGCCATCAGTATTTCAGGATATAACCAAGGATAAGTGCAAGCTCTATGTGCCGGCAGGTACAAAGACCACTTATGCCGAAACGTATGTATGGTGGGATTTTACCAATATTATAGAGCTACAATCGATAGATGTGGAGTCGATAACTCTGGATGCCGAAAGCCTGACAATGCCCATAGGCTCAAGCACCACTATCACATACACCATAGCGCCTGACAATGCTACGACCACAGCGCTTGAGTGGAGCGTAAGCAATCCGGCAGTAGCGTCGATTGTGGATCACAACGATGGCACAGCCACCGTGAAAGCATTATCAATAGGCGAGGCCACCATCACCGCCAAAGCTACCGATGGCAGCAATGTTACCGCCACCTGCGCCGTAAAGGTAGAGCCTATATGGGTAAGCTCGCTGACGCTCAGCGCCGAGTCAGTGGAGCTCAAGATAGGCGAGAGCACTTCGCTATCGTGCACCGTCAGCCCTGACAATGCTACGACCAAGACCATCGAATGGGAAGTAGATAACCCTGACATAGTGTCGCTGACTGACAATGGCAACGGCACCATCACGGTCAACACCCTTGCGGTAGGCGAGGCCACCATCACCGTCAAAGCTACCGATGGCAGCAATGTTACCGCCACCTGCGCTGTAAAGGTTGAGCCGATATGGGTAAGCTCGTTGACGCTCAGCGCTGAGCAGCTCGAGATGAACGTTGGCGATAGCGAAGTAATCACCTATACTATCTTGCCGGCTAACGCCACTAACAAGAGCGTGGCATGGTCGTCAAGCGACCCGGCCGTGGCATCGGTAACGACCAATGCCGACGGCTCAGTCACCGTCAATGCGCTCGCCATAGGCGAGGCCACCATCACGACTCGCACACTCGACGGCAGCAACCTCGCCGCCTCGTGCGTGGTGAAGGTGACACCCACACTGGTTAAAACGCTGACACTCAGCGCTGAACAGCTCGAGATGAACGTAGGCGACAGCGAGGTAATCACCTACACCGTCTTGCCTGAGGACGCCGCTGATAAGAGCGTGGCATGGTCGTCAAACGACTCAGCCGTAGCCTCGATAACGACCAATGCCGACGGCTCAGTCACCGTCAATGCGCTCGCCATAGGCGAGGC
>JAEDNZ010000015.1 GCA_016302215.1 Muribaculaceae bacterium | reverse complement strand
TCAGATGACGACAGAGCATCAAAAGTTGCTGTTATATAATGTGAATTTATCGAAAAAGACGTTTTGGTTAAGCCTTGCAGTGGGCTAAAATCACTAACTTTGTGGTGATACCACGCTGAAAATCTATAAAGACAAGATGCTGACCCTCGCGATAACACCCATATTGACCTTGTGTGCAGCCACTTTGGTGGCCGGCGCAGCGTTGGTGCTGTCCTTTGTGCCGAGGCTGCCGGCGGCATTGTGTGCCTTCGTGGCTTTGGTGATATCGTATTTCAGTGGCCTCACCATATATGGCGGTCAGGACCTTGCCTTCTGGGGTATTGCGTCAGCTATCGTCACCGCCATTAGTGTTGTGTCGCGGCGCGACAAGGCTCCGGCGTATGCGCGCGCAGTGCAGGCTTATATGGCCGGCGGAGCATTGGTAGGCGCAGCAATCGGGTTGGCGCTTACCACGATGGCGGCCGTGATAGTGGCGAGCGCAGTGGGCGCTTTTATGGGGCTTGAGGCTTTTCGCCGCACGCCTCGCGGCCGTGTGTGGGTATCGCTCAAGCCTCTTGATGTGATGGCAGCCATCGGTCTGCCGCTGGTCATCAATGATTCAATCATTATGTTAATCCTCTCTCAATTACTCTCTTGAATACAATGCGTAAGATTTTATTGATAATAATATCCTCGGTAATATTGCCTATCGTGATGACAGCGGCCAAGCCATCACTGTCAAAGCCGGACTTGGAAGCTATCAAGCGAGCCACTACTGATGAAAATGACTCGGTGTATTACTATCCGCGCCTGTTGGCAAAGTTTATGTCAACTGACACCACGATGACACCCGAGCAGTTTCAGTATTTCTACTATGGCACTTATTTTCAGGAAGACTATGACCCGTATCGCGGGCCGGTCAATCCTGATGAGTTGAAGGAACTGGAACGTATCTACAGCACCCCTGACCGCAAACGCTCAGAGCTGCAGCGCATAGAGAGATATGCCATTGCGTCAATTGAAGACAACCCGGTGAACCTGCGACAGCTGACTAATCGCATCTTCGTCTTTGAGCAGAAAGGCAAACTCAACGAGGCCAAGATATGGCAATACAAGCTCAACAGGCTCTTGCTGGTGATAGCCTCGTCAGGCTCGGGCGCAAAGCCTGAAGATGCGTGGATAGTGGTGTATCCTCAAGATGAGTATGACTTCTTGAATATGTCAAACCACACTGCCATCGACCACAAGTTTATCTCTGATGACAGCGCACGAGCTTACGATTATATTGCCGTGAAGCCAAAGACCGAAGATGCCCCGAAGGGATACTACTTTGACATCAGCGAGGTGCTCAAGCAATATTATGCCAAGCATCCGGGCGAGGTGCAATCTATGGATTGACAACCACTAATCCTATAATATGGCAAAGGTAGTAAAGACAAATGCATCGCGACTGCTCGAGCACGCCAAGATAGCGTTTGAGCTGGTGCCCTACGAGGTCGATGAGACCGACCTCGCGGCGCAGCATGTGGCCGACTCTCTGGGCGAGGACATAAATCAGGTGTTTAAGACTCTGGTGCTCCACGCTGACAAGGTGGGATACTTTGTGTGTGTCATTCCCGGTAACTGTGAGGTTGACCTCAAAAAGGCCGCGCGTGCCATAGGGGCCAAGAAGGCTGAAATGTTGCCGATGAAGCAACTGCTGCCGCTCACCGGGTATATCAGAGGCGGGTGCTCGCCCATAGGCATGAAAAAGCCATTTCCAACGATATTTCATACCACAGCCGTGGATTTCGATGTGATTTATGTCAGCGCCGGCCAGCGCGGGTTGCAGCTCAAGATAGAACCCCGGGTGCTGATAGCCTTTGTAGGCGCCCGCATTGATGATGTCGTCAAAGATGATGTGAGGCTATGAATACTTTCGGCACGCTCTTTAGGATAACTACCTTCGGCGAGAGCCATGGCCCGGCTATCGGCGGCATCATTGATGGTATGCCGGCCGGTATGAGCCTTGACATGGATGCTCTGCAAGCCTATGTCAATAGGCGCAGCCCCGGGCGCTCTGCCGTAGCCACGCAGCGCCGTGAGTCTGATAGCGTAGAGCTCCTATCAGGCATAGGCCTAGATGGCGTCACGCTGGGCACTCCTATAGGCTTTGTGGTGCGCAACAGCGATTGCCGACCGCAAGATTATGAGGCAATGCGCCATACATTCAGGCCATCGCATGCCGACTACACTTACCAAGCCAAATATGGCGTGCGTGACCATCGTGGCGGCGGACGCGCCTCGGCGCGCGAGACAGTGGCGCGAGTGGTGGCGGGCGCAATAGCATATCAGGCATTGCAGCGCTATGGCATCGAGATATGTGCTTTCACCCGCTGTATAGGTCCGGTGAGATATGATATCTCGCCCGCCGACTATGCCGGGGTGAGCAATGCCGATGTTTATGCCTCCGACCTCCGATGCCCTGATGAGGCTACGGCTCAGCGTATGCGCCGCCTCTTGGCCGAAGTGCAAGCTGACGGCGATAGCGTCGGCGGCATCGTCTCAGCTGTGATAAAAGGCGTGCCTGCCGGCCTTGGCGAGCCCGTATTCGGCAAATTCAGCGCCACGCTCGCGGCGGCGATGATGAGCATCGGCGCGGCCAAGGGCTTTGAGTATGGCATGGGCTTTGATGGCGCTTGCTGCCGCGGCTCTCAGGTCATAGACCCCTTTACGATAGATGACGGAGGCGCAGTCGTCACGTCGTCAAATCATAGCGGCGGTGTGCAGGGTGGCATCACTAATGGCATGGATGTCACATTCAGCGTGGCTTTCAAGCCCGTAGCTACTCTACGAAGGCCCGTGGATACGATTACTGATAGCGGCGAGCGCGTGACATTGTCGGTCGGTGGCCGTCATGACGTGTGTGTGGTGCCGAGGGCTGTTGCTGTAGTTGATGCTATGGCAGCTATCGTGACCCTTGATGCACTGCTGCAAAGCAGAGCATCGCGCATCTGAGGCCATGAACGCTTATTATCGTGAATACGCTGATCTGCTGGCTGAGATATTTGGCGCCGGAAAGGTGCAGAAGATAGCCATTGACGTCAAGGCTTCGTGTCCAAATCGCGATGGCACAAAGGGCTACGGCGGATGCACATATTGCAACAACAAGGCCTTCAGCCCCGATTACGATAAGAGGCTGCTATCGGTGGCTGATCAGATAGAGCAGGGCAAGCGATTTTTTGCTCGCAAATACAAGGATATGCGCTATGTGGCATATTTCCAGTCATATACGAGCACGCACGGGCGTGATGTAGATGATGTGATAAAACTGTATGAGGAGGCGGCATCGCAGCCCGATGTGGCGGGCGTCATCATAGCCACGCGTCCTGACTGTATGCCCGACATATTACTGCAGCGCATTGCCGAGATGGCGCGTCACACACCTGTCGCTATCGAATATGGGGCAGAGAGCAGCCATGACGATACCCTGGCGGCGGTCAATCGTTGCCATACCTGGGCGCAGACCATCGATGCGGTGATGCGCACCCATGCTGCCGGTATCCCGGTGGGCTTGCATCTGATAATGGGCTTGCCGGGTGAGACGCGTCAGATGATGATGCAGACTGTAAGGCGCGTCAACGAGCTGCCCGTTAGCTCGGTGAAGTTTCATCAGCTGCAGGTGCTCAAGGGCACTGCTATGGCATCAGCGCCGCCTCCCACATTCACTCTTGATGAATATTTGGCGCTATGCGTAGATATTGTTAATATATTGCGCAGCGACATAGCGATAGAGCGTTTTATCTCGCAAGCTCCGCCGGATATGTTGCTGGCGCCGAAGTGGGGTCTGAAAAACTATCAGTTTACTCACCTGCTCTTTAAGGCTTTGCAAAGTAGTCGCTTCGAATGAGCAGGTCAGATATTTGCCACGCCGCAGCTTTCAGGCTGTCGAGCTCGCTTGATGAGCGGCCGTGCAGCCTGCCGTAACGGTCAACCGAGGACTTGTTGGCTTCGTTGAATATGCTCACTCCCAAAGCGTGGCGCAGTGCCT
Organism: Muribaculaceae bacterium; assembly: GCA_016302215.1. Classification (GTDB taxonomy): domain Bacteria; phylum Bacteroidota; class Bacteroidia; order Bacteroidales; family Muribaculaceae; genus CAG-873. Next base: position 14,233 of record JAEDNZ010000015.1, on the reverse strand, counting down.
CGCCATCGCCTCCCATGATTTGCACTATGGTGGGATAAATGTCAATCTGCCCCACGGCTCGGCTGATATTAGCGGTGATGCCCGTGTTTGTGGCGATAAATGCTATGGGCAGGGTGTCGTGATTGTTGACTAACGGCCGGTCGGCTGATGTAACTTGGTCGTGGTCAGAGGCCAGCACCACCACGGTGTTGTCAGAAAGCCCAGACCGTGTGAGACGCTTAAGGAAAATGCCGAGCTGAGCGTCAAAGTAATGCACCATCTGCATATAGTCACGCTCTATTGGCTCCATATCTGTAAGACTGTCAATCCACCCTACGCGTTTCACCCCGGAGTCATTGAAAGGGAAGTGGATACTCAGCGTGGTGATTTCAGCCATAAAGGGCTGCGGCAGCGATGCTATTTGCCGGCCGGCCATTTCAAAAATTGCGGCGTCATAGCCGGTAGCCGACGGGTCAATGCCGGCTTTGGTGATGTCGTCAATATCATAGATGGCATCGTAGCCATATGCTGAGGAGGTGGAGCGGTGGTTCCACACATAGGCCGGCTCGCCTATCACCTCGATGGCACGGCTGAAATGTAGTGCAGATGCTAATGAGGGGTAGGCGTTGTCGCCAAATGATGTGGCGGCGCTGCCATGAAGTAGGGGCAGTAGCCCGGTGTTGTAGATGAGCTGCCCATCTGACGAGCCTCCGTCTCTGACTTGTGGCGTGACGTTAAGGCAGCTCACTGTGCCCGGCCGCGATATTATGTCATTGAGCGTGGGCGTTAGCTCTCTGTCGCCATACTTCTTGTTGATGACATACGCGTTGAGTGACTCTACTATTATGAGTATTAAGTTCTTATCGCTATTATCATGAAGTATTACTTCCGCTTGCCGGCAATAGGCGCCCATGCGCTTATAGTAATCGTTGATGGCTGATAGCTCCGTGTCAGATAGCTCTATGCTTTGGGTGTAACCAAGCTCTCTGATTTGGTTGATGATGTAGGGGGTAAGGCCATTTGAGTGCCAATGGTCAGCGCGCATAGCTCTCTTGCCAAAGCGCTTTGCCAGGGCCTCTTGCATGGTGCACATAGGGCGGCCGTTAGCGCGAGCGTAGTTGCGCAACGATACTGTTACTGCCATAAATCCGCCGGCATACACTATCAGCGATACAAGCACGGAGGCGAGGGTCGCAGCCATCGTCGGGGTGGCCGAACGCTTCACTTTGAGCATAAAAAAGCACGCCACAGATAGCGCCGGCGCTATGAGATACACGATGTCTGACGCCCGGGCAAGCGTGGCGATGCTGCCAAATACCAGAGCATTGTAGCTCTTTGCCGATATGATAGAGCTGAATGGTATCAGGTCATGCCAATATCTGAAGTATAAGACGTTAGCCCAAAGAAATACGGCTATTACGATGCATAGCAATAGCGATAGTACTCTCAGGCGGCATCGGCGCTCAAGGAGCCACATGGGCACCATCACGAGGACGCCCTCTGATATGCTGATGATGGCATCAATAGCGATGGACGAACGCGTGCCCGTCTGCACCGTAAAACACCATAGCATAGCAGCTATCGCTGCAATGGTGACAGTGTGCCACAGCAACCATCGGCGTCGCGATGATAGGTCAGCCTTTATGATGCCGCAGATATTCATTATCTCTTTGAGAGCATACGATACAACTCGGCGCAGCCGCTTTGGAGCAAGTCAAGCACGAGTTCAAACCCTTCAGCGCCCTCATAATAGGGGTCGGGGATGTAATCATATCGAGAGAAGGTGTCGCGGACAAACTCGGACATCTGCACTATCTTGGCCTGCGCCTCAGGGGTGGGGGCGAGGTCGCGCAGGTCGCGTTCGTTATTGGCATCCATAGCCACGATGAGGTCAAAGTCATCAAAGTCGCTTTCGCGCACTTGGCGGCAGATATGTGTCAGGTGCAAATCACGTCTCACGGCGTGTGCGCGCATACGTCGGTCGGGGAGGTCGCCGATGTGGTATCTGCCCGTGCCGGCGCTGTCGATTATCCAGTTGGCATCGTCGTGATGCTCCGACACTATCTTGCGCATCACTCCCTCGGCTGCCGGCGATCTGCATATATTGCCCAGACACACAAATAATATGCGGCGCGGATATGTCATAGCGGCAAGCGCCGCCTCTGTTGAAGATTTCATAAGTGTGGATTATTATGTGATGTGCAAAGGTACGATTTTTTTGCTAACTAAAGGGCGTGTTGCTTTATGTTTTGCATAACGAGCGAGGCGGCATCGCTGCTGTGAGCGGTGCCGCCTCGATGACTATAGGGCGATGTGTCTATTGATTATTCGCTGTCTTTGGTGACGCGCTCAAGCCACTTCACCATGCCGAACATTGTGCCCATAGATATGAGGCAAACGGCGAGGAACAGCGCCCATGCCGTCCATATCGGGTAGTTGTTGTACACGGCCGGGCCGATCCACAGCAGCAGATTGCCAACAGCGGTGGCACCTAACCATAGACCCTGGCATAGACCCTGCATATTCTTCGGCGCTACTTTGGATACGAATGATAATCCCAGGGGCGAGATAAACAGCTCTGCCACCGTCATGAAGAAGTAATAGAGAATGAGCACCCATGCGCCCGAGAGCAGAGGTGTGCGCAATGCATCGGGGATTGCTTTGAACAGATTTGCCGAGGGGTAATCCATTACGAGAGAGAATACCGTCATAAAGAGGTAGGCGAGGCCTGCGAGACCCATACCGATGGCTATCTTTTTGGGCGTGGAAATGACGATGCCGCGGCGAGCCAGTCGGCTGAAAAGCCACATAATCACCGGCGTCAGGAATATCACAAAGAAGGGATTCACCGCCTGCCATATCTCCGGCGCTATTGACGAGGTGTCAACGAAATCGCGGGCAAACAGCGACATCGAGGTGCCGTTCTGGTGGAATGAGAACCAGAAGAACACGGCGATGCCTAACACGGCAAATAAGGCATACATGCGCTGCTTGATTTCGGCAGCCATGGCGAGGCGCTCTTCCTTGGTATAGTTGACAGCGGCTACCTTCTCTTTCTTTGCGGGGTTGGGGAGTCCTTTCTTCGTGGCGAGGAAAATAGTGAGAGATATCACCATCGCTGCTACAGATGCGATGAATGAATAGTGGATGCCGGTATTGAATACATCAAGGTATTGCGTGCAGAATTCGCGCAAATTGCCGCCGATGGCAAAGCCTACTTGCTGCGCTGATGTCACGAAATCAGTGTATAAATCGGGAGCCAGACCCTCTGTGCCTACCACGGTGTGGCAGATAGCAGGGAAGGCGGCGTTATATACCATGCCATTGGTCTCAAGCCACCAGCTGCGCAGCATTGGCGCTACGAAAGGTGCTATCAGACCACCGATGTTGATAAATACGTAGAATATCTGAAATCCCGAGTCGCGCTGTGAGCTATAGCGGGGATTGTCGTACAGCTGACCTACGATAGCCTGCAAGTTGCCTTTGAAAAGACCATTGCCAAAGGCGATGAGAAAGAGTGCAAAGCATGTGAGGGAGAGAAGCCACGTGGTGTTGCCGGAGGTGGCGAGGATGGGCACCGAGAGTATGGCATAGCCTGCGGTCATGATGATGATACCGGTGGTGATGGTGCCTTTATAGTTGCACGTGCGGTCGGCGATAAGGCCACCTACGAGGCTGAGCACATATATTCCGGCATAGAAGACGGAGTAAATAAGAGTGCTGGATTCTTCGCTGAGACCGAATTTGGAGCATAGGAAGAGCACCAGCACTGCATTCATGATGTAGTAGCCGAAGCGCTCGCCCATGTTGCTGAGAGCGGCGGGTAGCAGCCCCTTGGGATGGTTTTTAAACATGTCGATTGGGGTTTGTTAATAGTATTATTGTTTATTATTGTTCCTTCTGTGGTGGTGGAATGTGATGGCGGCATCAGCTGCTGTGCTGCTGCCTTAATGTCTTGAATGCCAGGGCATACATACGCATTTGTTTGACCATTGCTGCAAGTCCGTTGCTACGCGTGGGCGATAGGTTCTCGCTTAGGCCTATGTCGTCAATGAAATGCAAGTCAGCCTCGACGATTTCCTCGGGTGTGTGGCCGTTGAGCACACTGATAAGCAGCGATATGATGCCTTTCACGATTATGGCGTCAGAGTCGGCGGTGAATGTTATCTCGCCGGACTCTGACATCTCGGCGTTGAGCCACACGCGGCTTTGGCAGCCTTCGATAAGATGCGACGGTGTCTTGTATTCATCGTCGATTGGAGGCAGCGTGTTGCCCAGGTCGATTATGTAGCTGTAACGATCCATCCAGTCTTCGATGTCGCTGAATTCATCGATTATTTCTTGTTGTCGTTGTTCGATGGTCATTGTATTGTTGTGAGATATGTATGTCATTGAGTGATGGCGTGATGACGGAGAGCCACACCGAGCACCACTTGCCCTACGGCCTTGAGCGTAGCGCGGTCGATGCCTTCGATGTTGTCGGCGTGAGTGTGCCATCGAGGATTAAAGCTGCCGGTGGCGGCGTTTGTACATTCTATGATGTCGGTGGTGGGTATGCCTCCTCGCGAGAGGTAGATATGGTCATCAGTGACGGCGCCGCCGCTTTCGGGGATAAATCTGCCGGTGAGGCCTTGGATAGCAGCCTCACGCCACACTATATCGGTGATGTTGCGAGCATTTTGGTTTGAAAAATACTCTCTGCGGAAGACGGCATCAGTGCCTCCTACCATATCCAGGAGTATGCCGTAAATAGGCTTGTCAGCTATGGCATATGGCTGATGCTCAATCCAATACTGTGTGCCGAGACACCAAGTGTCATCATTGTCGGTATCTGATATGCCATAGTCTTCGGCATCAACGAGCAGTATGTCAATGGCGGCCGCCTTGTCAGCGTGGCGTGCTATCTCGAGGGCTACGGCCACACCGCTGCCTCCGTCATTGGCACCGGGGATGGGGTCGTGGCGGCGGCTCTCATCGGGGTCGTTGTCGGCCCACGGGCGTGTGTCGTAATGGGCAGCGATGAGCAGGCGTGGGGTGGGCGAGACGGTGTTGAAGCGTGCAAGAATATTGCACACCGGCAGTCGGTCGCCGTTGGCGGCGGTGATGGAGGCGTGCTGCTGTATGACGGTGTCAGCGCCATAGCTTTTAAGGCAATCTACCAGCCATTGGCGGCAGGCGCGATGCCCATCTGTGCCCGGCACACGATTGCCGAACGATAATTGGCGCTCTACGTAAGAGTAAGCACTGTCAGCATCAAAAGCGCTCGCCGCGATGGCGGCGATGCTGTCGGCGGCCACATCGGCCGCCTCTGCCGCTGTGGCGGTTTTGCCGCCGCATGCTGATGCTATACCGAATGCTGAAATCATAGCAGCATATATAATGTAATGTTTTATCCCTTTCATATCACGCTGAGCGTATCCTTGCCCGCAGGCTATATTATTGGCAAAGTTACAAAATTATTTTGTATCTGCAATCATTTGCGGCTGTTGTCCAAGATTTCTCTTAAGATAGGCTCCACCTTGTCGGCATAATGGCGAAATCCGAGGTCAGTGAGGTGTATGCCATCTACCGTGCCATCGTCTTCTACGCCGTCGAGGCCGTCAGAGGTGATATAATATAGGTTGTCGCGGCACTCGGCTTTAAGCCGCTCATAGTTGCGGCGGAAGGCCTGATTTTTACGCGGCAGATAGTTGCCGAAATGGCTGTCATAGCGCGCATAGGGATAGATGGGGCCTTCGAGCATCACGATTGGTACCTCGGGGCGCGCTTTGCGCAAGATGTTGACGAAGTCGTATGTGAGTGTGTCGCACATCATCTCAGTGCAGTTGGGCACCGGGTCCAGTAGATACATATCGGCATCGGCAATCTGCGCCATAGCGCGGGCCATGCACGCGTCCATCTTGCCCTCGCCGCTGATGCCTATGTTGACCACTTCGCAGTTGAGCTCGCGTGAGATGATGTTTGTGGCCGCCATGCCGGTGCGAGAGGCGCATCCGCCTTGGAGTATGCTGGTGCCGTATGCCACAATTTTGATGTCGGGGTTGATGAGGTCGGGGCGCCCTGACGTGATTACGGCGCCGCTGTCAATCTTGACCCATAGCCGGTTTACGCCATCATACAGCGGCAGGTATATCATGTACTCATGTATTTTGCCATCGAGATTTGACACATAGGTTGACTCTACCGTCTTACATTCAGGGTCGTTTTTGTCGGTAATATATGGCCTGTTGGTGTTGACGTGGCGCCATACGCTATCGCCTTCAAAGGTGTATAGGTCTGTGCCTTTGAGCCCGGTGTCAGCCATGTGGATAAGGTGGGTATTCCACAGCAGCTCATATTTTACGCCTATGCGCTTGGAGTCAGTGGCAAAGCGCACCGCTATTCCCGACGAGCATTGCGAGCGCTCCCAGAGGTCCGGCCTGACGCTGTCGCGAAGGTATGCGGGTATGCGGGTGTAATCTCGCAGGGTGTTGTCCCAGCCTTTGTTGATGATGCGCAGTTGTTGGGCATCAACATACTGCCAGCTCGCTTCGGTAGAGTCATCGGCAATGGCCGTCAGAGTGCATATTATGGCGGCAAAAAGTGTTATTGATAGTTGTTTCATACGGTATGTGGTGTTTTATTTTGATACTTTGTGCAAATGTAGTGAAAATAATTCGGAAATTTTGCGTACTTTTGTATCAAACTAATGTAAACACCAAAACGAAATAATTGTATGGCAGGAAAGGTCATAGTATTATCAGCGCCCTCGGGGTGCGGTAAATCCACAATAATCAACTCAATCCTTGATAGCGGAGATGTGGATATGCAATTCTCCGTGTCGGCTACAAACCGCAGCCCTCGCGCCGGAGAGGTCAATGGCGTGAGTTATCACTTTATGACCACCGAGGCGTTTCAAGAGGCTGTCGCTGCCGGTGAGTTCATCGAGTGGGAAGAAGTGTATCCCGGCCGTTTTTACGGCACTCTGCGCAGCGAAGTAGATAGGGTGATTGATACCGGACACAATGTGGTGCTCGATATTGACGTCAAAGGCGCCCTCAATGTTAAGCGCATATACGGCGATAGGGCATTGACCATCTTTATTGAGCCGCCGAGCATTGACGAGCTGCGGCGCCGCCTTGAGGGCCGTGGCACAGAAACGACCGAGACCATCGCCGTGAGAATAGGTAAGGCAGAGTATGAGCTGGGCTTTGCCGCCAATTTTGATGTCCGCGTGGTCAACGATGACTTGGAACGCGCCATCTGCGACACCCGCAAGGTTATCACTGACTTTATCAATGCATAGTGCGCTTTAGGAGGGCGTGGTCATGGGCGAGACAGTAGGCATAATGGGCGGGTCGTTTAATCCGGTGCACATAGGGCATCTGATGCTCGCTTCATATCTGAGCCAGTGGCGCTATGTCGATAAAATATGGATGACATTGTCGCCTCAAAATCCGCTCAAGACGGCAGTGCCTATGATGAGCGATACGCGCCGCTTGGCTATGTTGCAGATAGCCACAAAGGACATACCATATATTGATATCTGCGATATAGAGCTGTCAATGCCGCGGCCGTCATACACCATCAATACTCTCGATGTGCTGGCTAAGCGTTTTCCCGACAAGAAATTCAAGCTTATTATCGGCAGTGACAATTGGGCCGTGTTTGAGCAGTGGCGCGATTACCAACGCATCCTCGATGATTATGGCGTGATAGTATATCCGCGCGTCGGTTTCCCCATTGACGGTATGGCTGACGGCATGGAGGTGGCTGATGCCCCATTGATAGAGATATCCAGCACCTTTATCCGCAATAATATCGCTCGCGGTAAGAATATGCAGTGTTTCTGTCCGCCGGGAGTATATAAATATATATGCGCACACAAACTATATCAAAAATGAACACATACAGCGACATACCTAAGAATACGATAGCTTTTTTGGCGCTATGCAAGGAGTATTGTGTGGTGGTAGAAGGCGCGAGTGACACTGAGCTGCCCGCTTTCATAGATACGATGCTGCGGTTATTGCCGCGCTTATACATCTCGGCAGCAGATATCCCGCAATCTGACACCGACGACTATTATGTCACGCAGGCTCTCACCGAGGATTACTACGACAATGTGCGCCGCCGCATAGAGTGCCTTATGGGCGAGGACGACAGCTATCTGGAGGTGTTTGTTGACGATATGAAGTATTCCGACACCCCGATTTGCGCCAGCATCGCCGAAGGATTGGCTGACTTGTTTCAGGTGTTCTACAACATCCTTGCCACCATTGCCGACGATGCTGCCGAGCCGCAGGTAGTGTGTGGGGTGGTGTCGGCGGCTCGTGACGATTTCTATGGCTATTGGAGCCGTATCCTTTGCAACACCCTGCGTGCAATCAATGACATCAAATGCCGCTGACGTTATATTTTTTGCTCTGACAATGGCGCGGTATGGGATTTTCTATGTACCTTTGCACACACTTTACAAACAATCATAGATGGAACAGTCAATAACACTGCGGTCGGGGTTGAAGATGCGCTATAATGTCAGCGGCGAAGGCTCTCCTGTCATCATTATGCACGGGTGGGGCTGCAACAGCTCCACTATGGCGCTCTTTGAGCAGGTGGCGGCCGAGCAGCACAAAGTCTTCAATCTTAATATGCCGGGCTTCGGAGGCTCTGATGAGCCGAGCGAGGTGTGGGGCGTTGACGATTACACCCGGGCCCTTGAGGAGTTTGTCAGCCTATGTGCTATTGACGAGCCTGTATGTATCATCGGTCACTCATTCGGCGGCAGGGTAGGTATCTTATATTCATCGCGCCATGGCAGCGCGGTGGCTAAGCTCGTGCTTGTAGATGCGGCAGGCATCAAGCCTCGTCGCAGCTTTAAGTATTACGTAAAGGTGTATTCCTTTAAGGCGGCGCGCCGCCTTAGCCCTATGATTATGGGCAAGAAACGCGCCGAGGCATTGATTGAGCGTATGAGGGCGCGCGCCGGTTCGTCAGACTATGCCTCTGCCTCGCCGATGATGCGACGCATACTCAGTCGATGTGTCAACGAAGACCTCAAGAGTGTGATGCCTCGCATCAAGGCGTCCACGCTCCTGATCTGGGGCGAGAAAGACACCGCCACGCCGCTGTCTGACGCCAAGACTATGCAGCGCCTGATACCCGATGCTGGCCTTGTATCATATCCCGAAGCGGGGCATTTCAGTTTCCTGGACCGCCCCGCGCAGACGGCAGCCGTGGTTCGGTCTTTTTTGAATGTCAAGGAGTGATGGCGCCACACAGTATCTGCAATAATGTAACAACAAATATTCCCAATACATAGACCATATCTTATGCTACTTTTCATATTTACCATCGTCGCGATAGTGTTGGCCGGCGTCAACCTTGTGCTTGAGCTGACGCGCGACTTAATGATGTTGCAGCAAAACTCCTACCGACGCGAGCGCTACATGCGGTGGTTGCGCGAGTCGGGCGATACCACTTCGTGGTTGCGTCTGGTGTCAATGGCGGTGCTGCTGATAGCCTTGTCTCGCTTGAGCGGATGCGGCGTTATGGTTGCTGCGCCCGGGCTCTTTGCCCTTGTCTCTGCAATGATATTATGGCGTCGCAAGTACAAAAAGCCGCTGGTATGGACACGCCGTGTGTGCCGCATCTTCTCTGTCGCCATAGCCCTGGTGCTGATAGCCGTGCTCGCCACTGTGATAATTGTGGCGTGGGATATGCTCGGCGTGTTATGCTGCCCGGAGGCGTACCTGCCGCTGCTCTTTGCTGCACTGATGGCGCTCACGGCGTGCTACTGCATCTCGCATGTGATAGTAGTGTTGGCCAATTGGCTACTCGCTCCGGTAGAAAAATCAATCAATCGTCGCTACTATAACGATGCCAAGCGCCGCCTTGAGCAGATGCCTGACCTCAAAATTATAGGTATCACCGGCAGCTATGGCAAGACCAGCACCAAGCATTATCTGTATCGTATCTTGTCAGAGCATTTTGATACACTGATGACACCGGGCAGCTTCAACACCACCCTCGGTGTGGTGCGCACCGTGCGTGAGTACCTTAAGCCCTACCATCAAGTGTTTATCGTGGAGATGGGCGCCAAGCAGATAGGCGATATTGCCGAGATATGTGATTTGGTGCACCCCTCGGTAGGCATCGTGACGGCTGTGGGCCCTCAGCACCTGGAGTCGTTCAAAACCATCGAAAATGTTCAAGCTACCAAGTTTGAGCTTGTAGATGCTCTGCCGGCCGACGGCCTCGCCGTAGTGAATAACGATTTCGAGAAGATTGCCGATAGGCCGGTGTCCAACACTCGCTGCGAGAGATATGCCGTGCGTGTCGATAATGTGGATTACACGGCTCGCAATATTGAATATTCGGCCGCCGGCTCAACGTTTGAGGTCGTTGCCGCTGATGGCTATGTGCTGGCTCTGCGCACGCGCCTCGTGGGCGAATGTAATATCTCTAACCTGCTCGCCGCCGTCGCTGTGGCTCGCCATTTGGGCGTGCCCGACAAGAAAATAGCCTACGCTGTGGAGCGCATCGAGCAGGTGGAGCATCGCCTCTCGGTAAAGCGCACTCCCGCAGGGGTCACAATCATTGATGATGCCTTCAACAGCAACCCCGTAGGATCGGCGATGGCCTTAGACGTGCTATCCTCAATGAAAGGCGGCAAGCGCATCGTGATTACCCCGGGCATGATAGAGCTGGGCGAGGAGCAAGAAACGCTCAATGAGACATTCGGCCGCCGCATAGCAGCATCTGTCGATGTAGCTATCATTGTAGGCAAGTACAATCGCGATGCCATAGTGCGCGGCATCACCGACGCTGCCGTCCTCGCCGATGATAGTGTACACGCTGTGGATACCTTTGCCGACGCCCAGCGCCTGCTGGCATCGCTTGTGGCGCCCGGCGACACCGTGCTCTACGAGAACGACCTCCCCGACACTTTCAAATGATAATCAACAATATCTAATCATACATCACACTCAAGACAATGAAGACTAATATAGGCGTGATTTTCGGCGGACGTTCCACCGAACACGAAATATCAGTAATCTCAGCCAACCAAGCCATCAACGCTATTGACCGGGAGAAATATGACATCACCCCGATATATATCACCAAGCAAGGGCATTGGTACACCGGCGATGCGTTGCTTGACCTCAGCGCTTATCGCAATGTCAACGCGCTTCTGGCAAAGGCCACCGAGGTGTATATGCGCCCAGTATATGGCGACTTCAACCTCTACAAGGTCAAACGCTCGCTGCTGGGCAGTGATGTCGTCACCACGCTCGATGTGGTCATTCCCGTGGTCCATGGCTCTAATGTAGAAGATGGCAAGCTCGAGGGCGTGCTGCAGACCATCGGTATCCCCTATGCCGGCTGCAACACTCTCGCTTCGGCCAACGGCATGGATAAAATCACTATGAAAATGATACTGCGCTCTGAGGGCATTCCCGTGGTTGATTACATCTGGTTCACTGACCGCCAATGGGCTGAGCAGCGTGAGGCCATTATTGACCGCGTAGCCTCGGAGTTGGGATATCCCGTTATCGTCAAGCCGGCCGACTTGGGCTCAAGCATAGGCATCGGTGCCGCTCACAATGCCGAAGAGCTCGTGGAGCGCATCAATGACGCAGAGCGCTATTCCGCTCGTATCATCGTAGAGCACATGGTGCAGCAGCTGCAAGAGATTAACTGCTCGGTGCTCGGCGACGTTGATGATTATCGCACATCGGTTCTCGAAGAGCCGGTCAAGATAGGCACCGACTTTCTCACTTATGACCAAAAGTATCTCGGCGGCGGCAAAGGCTCTAAGGGTATGCAGTCAGCACAAAAACGTATCCCCGCCGAGCTCCCCGCCGAGGAGACCAAGCGCATACAGTATCTCGCCGGCGAGACATTCCGCGTGCTCTCATGCCATGGCGTCAGCCGCGTAGATATGATTATTGACCGCGATACGCGTGATATCTTTGTCAATGAGATTAACACCATCCCCGGCTCGCTCTCGTTCTATCTGTGGGAGGCTTCGGGCATCTCGTTTGCCGAGCTGATGGAGCGCTTGGTGCGTCTGGCTCTCAAGCGCAAGCGCGATGAAGACTCAAAGACGCTGACTTACGACCAAAACATCTTCTCTATGAGTCGCGGCGCCGGAGTCAAGGGTGGCATCAAAGGCATCAAAAAGTAGATACTTCAACCATAGACAGTACCAATCACTCGGAGGCGGCTAATATATATAATATATACCCGCCTCCGAGTGATTTTTTTTGCCCTATCTTCAGTTTTGGCCGCTAAAAATTTGCTATCTTTGCGGCGCGATAACGCTTACTCATTGTTTATGATTAGCCAGATAAAAACATTCCTCCTGTGGTGCTTAATTGTATCATTGCTCGCGGTATTTTGTTCTTCGTGCGGTGGCGATGCAGTAGATATTACGCAGCAGCGTGCCGCCATTGATAGCTGTAGAGTCGTGTATCGCGCGGCGCGTGCCGCTCAGACATCAGGCAAGTATGCTGAAGCGCTGCCTATCTACAAGCGGTGTGTAGCCTTTGACGCTACTGATACACAGACCGCTGACAGCATCGCACCCATCGTGATAGATGCGTTGATGCAGATGATGAACACATATCAGAGCAAGGGCGAGCCCGTGGAGTGTGCTAATTATTTTGACACGCTCGTGAGTAGGCCTTCACGTCTCCTTAGTGGTGACTATCGCCGCGATATGATGGTGATATACGGCTATGCCTTGTCGCGCACCGAGCGTATGTCGCAGGCCGAAACGGTGATGCTTGATGCCCTGAAACTGCCATTGCGCAATGCCACCCCCGAGCGGCTTTTCCGCGATTATGCCTATGCCGCTGCCGTCTTTTATCCCAATCTGCAGTTTCAGCAGCAGGTGGTGGAGTGGTGCCGCTTGGGGCTTGAGCAGGCACAGATGTGTAGCAACACCTCCGGCGCCCAGTGGCTTATTTCTCTCTTAGGCTCTGTGTATCGGCGCAGTGGCCGTCTCGCTGATGCTATCAATATGTTCAATGAAAGCGCAGCGGTCGCCATAGTCAAAGGCGATATACTGGGCGTGGCTAATGCATATAGCGCTATCGCTGATGTGTGTCTCGCTTTCAATGTCCTCAGCTATGCGCGTCAATATGCAGATATGGCTATCAACGAGTATGAACAGCTTGATAATGTCAATCCTATGCTGATTACTCAAAGTTATAATGTGCTTGGAAGGGTGATGTATCGCATGGGGCGCATTGACTCTGTGGCTGTTATGCTCGACAAGGCAGAGCGTTATGCCGCATCATTGCCATACAACAGCGGCGCCTCGGATATTGACTTTATGCGAGGTATGATAATGCTCAAATCCGCAGCTGCCGACACTGTGGCTGTCGGCACCACGCTCCTTGAGCGAGTGGCGGCTGATGGCAGCCCTACATTGCGTGCTCGCGCCTATGCCGGCCTTGCCGAATATTATTTGCAGTCACAGTCAAATGTTCGCCGAGGCGAAGCTATGACTGATAGTATGTATGCCCTTGCTCACCGTGGTGGTGCTTCTGCCGATGTTAACCAAAATTATCGCACCATCATCAATCATTATATCGGTAGCGGCAACATTGCCAAGGCCTCGAGGCACGTCAGTGATTTGCTCGATGCCTATGATGCTTTGTCATCTGACAGCCTCGGGCAGACGATTGCTGAGAACCTGGTCACTATGAGCACTCGCCAGCTTGATGAGCAGCTGCGTATCGCTGCCGTGGAGTTGCACAATGAGCGCCTCAAATGGGTTTCCTATGGTGGCTCGTTGATACTCGTGATTATCATCTTGTGTATAGTGATTTTTTATCGCCGACGCGTAGAGCGGCTCAACCGTAAGCTGCTCGACAGCAAGCTCAACGAATTGTCAGAATCTCTCAATACCGCTATCAGCGAGCGTCAAAAAGCTGAGGCATCAGTGGCTTCGCTGCTGTCACACGAGCAGTCCAGAGCTCAGATTGAGGCGGTGTCGCCCGTGCTTATCAAGGAGCAAGGCGAGGGCGAGTTTTATCGCCGATTTACATTGCTCTATCCGCTATTTATCACGGAGCTGCATAAGCGTGTGCCCGGGCTAGGCAAGCGTGAAGAGCTGCTATGTATGCTCATCGCTTTAAAGCTCGACAATGCACGCATCGCCGACATCATGGCTATCTCGCATAGCTCCGTCAATATGGCCCGGCATCGTCTTCGCAAAAAACTCGCCCTCGACAAAGAGCAGTCACTCGAGCAAGTCATTGCC
>JAEDNZ010000185.1 GCA_016302215.1 Muribaculaceae bacterium | reverse complement strand
GGCGGGCCAGGAGTGTGGCGAGGCTTAGCCCGACGTATCCGGTGCCGGCCACTGCTATACGGTATGTTGCGCTCATCGTGATTTTTTTTGGAGGGGGAGAGGTGGTTAATAGCGGGGTGCGTGAAAATTTGGCGTTGCTCGTGGCTGAGCAGCGCTTATGCTGTAAGGGGCGCAGTGATGGGGCTGCTGCGCCGATGTGAGTGAGTGGAGTGAGGGGGGGAGGGGGTTAGTCTATTTTTACGAGTAGCTCGCGGTGGATATATGGTAGGGCTACGGCGCATACGCCGAAGATCTCTACCACTACGCGGCGGTTTTTCTTGATGCGTTTGATGTATCCTTCGGCGCCTTTAAATGGGCCTGCGGTGACTCTTACGTGGTCGCCCTGGCGGTATGTGTCGGGCGCGGCGGGTAGGTATTCAAGGTCGCGGTCGCCCATTGATGATACGAGGATGAACATGCGCATCTCCTCGTCGGCGATAGGCTGAATGGCAGTCTTGGCAATGTTGCGATAGATGTAGAATGGCACTCTCCGAGGGTCAGTGGTGGCTCGCTTTTCAAGGTCGAGGGCTGTGTGCTCGTCGGTGCGTATAAACATCAGACGTGGTATTGCCGGACGGTCAATAAGGTGGCTGTCAGCGGAGTGCGGTGACTGGTATTTAGCGGTAGGTATGTATATGTCGTCGCAGTCGTCGGTGATTTGTTGACTTACCTCGAAGACCTTGTTGCGATAGACGCTCAGTGCATACCAGTTGAGATTCATCGTTATGGTAGCCTTCCGGCTGACAGGTGCTTTGTGCTGATTATGTAGTAGTGTTGGATTAATGGCTTTTTTAGCCTTTGGAAATCGGTGGGGGCGGCGCGTGAGTATAATTTGTGAGAGGGGAGAGATAGGAGTATCGCCAAATTCCTCGCAATAGGTATGCTTGAAAACAGACCATTGCAAGGGATCACAGGATGATAGCGATACTATGTCTTGATAGGGGGCGGTGTGCACCCGGCCAAGTTGTATGCCACCTCTTCGGCTCATTAACGCCACAAGCCTTGGAGGCATCCTTGTGCCTATCTCCGGTGAATAGGCTCACGATGCTGCGCTCAGCACCGCTGCAAAGTTACAAAAATAATCAGTAACGACAAAATTGTAGTTTTTCATACCTTTATGCACTTATGCATTTATCTACATATAAATATAGGCTGTTTTTGCGCTATTTTTTGTTAATGATTTGCAGGGATGCGATATATGGCGTAACTTTGCCAAATATTTGAGCAAAATTTTAATGACTAATGGAAAATAAAGAATTTGACCGTTTGAGCTATGCCTTGGGCATGAGCATGGGCAATAATTTCAGGGCATCAGGCATAGAGCATATCGAGGTGGCCGATTTCACTGATGGCGTGGCTGCTGTCTTTGCCGGAGCCAAGCCTCGAATGAGCTATGACGAAGCCAAGGCCGAGATACAGAAGTTTTTCACCGCATTAGAGCAGCGACAGCAAGAAGATGCACGCAAGATGGGCGAGCTCAATGCCAAGGCCGGCAAGGACTTCCTGGAGGCTAATCGTCAGCGCGCGGAGGTGAAGGTTACAGCCAGCGGCTTGCAATATGAGGTGCTGACAGAGGGCACGGGCCCCAAGCCGGAGTCCGGCGACCAGGTGGTTGTGCACTACACCGGCAAGCTCATTGACGGCACTGTATTTGACTCGAGTGAGGAGCGTGGCACCCCTGCCACCTTTGGCGTCACGCAGGTGATACCCGGATGGGTGGAGGCATTGCAGATGATGTCTGCCGGTAGCCGCTGGCGCTTGTACATACCATCAGACCTTGCTTATGGTGCTAATGGCGCCGGTGGTGTGATAGGTCCGCACCAGACGCTTATCTTCGATGTAGCGCTATTAGAGGTCGTTGGCAAGAAATAATCATTGCTCCCCCATGGTTGACTCCATATCAATTGTGACAGTATGAAGGGCGTATCAGCAGCTTTGTTGCTCATTGTCAGTGGCGTAGCATCGGCCTCGGCGGCGACTATCGCTCCGGCCGACACACCGCTTGCTGACAGCACCTCAGTGGCTTTGGGCTATGTGCTCGGCCGCAACGCTACTGAAGCTATGCAAGGCTTTAAGGCCTCGGGCATAATAATAGACGATCGTGTGGTGGTAGAGGCTATGACGGCTGTGATCTCAGGTCAAAAGCCGGCGTTTGATGCAGATGCAGTGCTTAACAATGTGTTCGCACAGATGCGCAAAGCTCTGCCGGAGCGTTGCGACTCAGCTGAGCAACAGCGTTTTGTCGAAGTTGCAGCAGCGAGGCCGGGAGCACGGCAGATGTCAGATGGCCTTGTTGTAGAGACGCTGACGCCGGGCACGGGTGCAAGCCCTACGGCGCAGAGCATTGTCAGGGTGCATTATGTGGGCGAGTTGTCAGATGGCACGGTGTTTGACGATACCACCGCCGGCTCGCCGATAGAGCTTAAGGTGGCAGATGTGACAAAAGGCTTTGGCGAAGGCCTGCTGCAGATGCAGCCCGGAGGCTCGTATCGCCTTACGATGCCGGCATCGTTGGCCTACGGCGAGGAAGGCATCGGGGGCGTAATCCCGGGAAATGCCGCCCTGCAGTTTACAGTGCAATTGATTGAAATTAAATAATATATCACAAAACAAGAAATAATTTAATAAAATGAAGAAGACAATTTTATGTGGGTTGGCGGCAGTGGCTCTATGCGCCACATCATGCTGCAACAACGGCTGCTCGGCCGATGGAGACAATGCTGCTGTTGACAAGGCTACGCAGGACACACTCTCTACGATTTATGGTTCAAACATAGGCTCGTACATCCTCGCCGACTATCTGCGCTTTGGCGAAGAACACCAAAATGATCAGACCCGTAAGGACATCATTCGTGGCATACAGACAGTGCTCGCCGCTGATGCCTCAGATGGCATGCTGATGGGCCTTCAGATTGGTGCTCAGATGCTGCAAGAACTCCAGCAGCTGGAGGCGCAAGGCATCACCATCGATAAGACTCTCGTGATGAATGCTTTCAAGCAGTCGTTTATGCGCGACAGCGTTGATAGCGAGGCTCTGCGTGCCGACTCAGAGACATTCTCCGCTATGATATCGCGGATACAATCGAGCCGCGAGGCTGCCAATGATGCCGCAGCCGCAGCTGCTCCGGAGGCTGTCGATAACGAAGCTGCCGGGAAGCAATTCCTCAATGATGCTATGGCTGCAGACTCAGATATCAAGGTATCGCAATCAGGTCTTGGATACAAGATTATCAATGCCGGTGCCGGCCCTGCTGTCACTGACAAAAGTCTTGTCACTGTGCACTACACGGGCAAGCTCATTGATGGCACCGTGTTTGACTCAAGCGTAGAGCGCGGCGAGCCTGTGACATTCTCACCCGAAGGTGTGGTGCCCGGTTTTGGCGAGGGACTGAAGCTGCTGAGCAAGGGCGGCAAGGCCACGCTCTATATCCCCGGCAATCTTGCGTATGGCGCAAAGGGTGTGCCCCAAGCCGGCATCGGCCCCAACGCTATGCTTATTTTTGATATCGAGGTGCTCGAGGTGGAAAACGCTCA
>JAEDNZ010000184.1 GCA_016302215.1 Muribaculaceae bacterium | reverse complement strand
GAGGAGGCCGTGGCGCTGATAGTCAACGGCTACGCCAAAGAGGTGATGAACAAGCTGCCTATGGAGTTTGCCGTAGAGGCCCAAAAGCTGCTATCCATCACCCTCGAAGGCTCAGTGGGCTGAGCACTGCCAAATATTACTAACCGGACGCAACAGTCATATACACCAACAGCATATAATGACATCAACCACACCCCCCTTACTGCAGGTCTGCGGCCTGCGCGCCGGCATCGACGGCAAAGAGATACTGCGAGGCATAGACCTCACCATCAGAGCCGGTGAGGTACACGCCATCATGGGCCCCAACGGCTCGGGCAAGAGCACCCTGTCAGGGGTGCTCACCGGCGACCCCAAATTCACCGTGAGCGGCGGCACGGCCACGCTGCACGGCGTGAATCTGCTCGCCCTGTCGCCCGAGGCACGCGCCCACGAGGGCTTGTTTCTATCATTTCAATATCCGGTGGAGATACCCGGCGTGTCAATGGTCAACTTTATGCGTGCGGCCCTCAACGCCAAACGCAAATACCACGGCGAAGAGCCGCTGAGCGCCGGCGACTTCCTCAAGCTCATGCGCGCCAAGCGCGCCATCGTGGAGCTGGACAATAAGCTCGCATCGCGCTCGGTCAACGAAGGCTTCTCCGGCGGCGAGAAGAAACGCAACGAGATATTCCAGATGGCGATGCTCGAGCCGCGCCTATCTATCCTCGACGAGACCGACAGCGGCCTCGACATCGACGCGCTGCGCATCGTGGCCGCCGGCGTCAACCGCCTGCGCACCGCCGACAACGCTACCATCGTGATTACACACTACCAGCGCCTCCTCGACTATATCAAGCCCGACTATGTGCACATCCTATACAAAGGACGCATCGTGCACTCCGGCGGCCCCGAGCTCGCCCTCGAGCTGGAGGAGAAAGGCTATGACTGGATTAAGGAGCAGGTAGATAACCAAACACCCGCCCAATGAGCGCTCTCGACCAATATCTCAGCCTATACGCCCACCACGCCGACACCATCGCCGCCCACTCGCCGGCGCTGCTTAATGACCGGCGCGCGGTAGCCTTAGCGGCACTGCAAGGGCAGCGCCTGCCACGTCGCGGCGATGAGGGTTACGAGAAGACCGACATCGACGCCCTCTTTGCGCCGGACTATGGGCTCAACATCACCCGTATGCCCTTCGGCGTGGATATGGCGGCATCGCTGCGCTGCGGTGTGCCCAACCTGAGCACACTCATGGCAGTGGTGGTGGGCGACATATACCACCCGTCAGCCACCCTCGCCGCAAACCTCCCCAAGGGAGTGACCATGATGTCGCTGGCCGAGGCCGCACGCCTCCACCACGACCGCGTGGCGCAGCTCTTTGGCACCATCGCCGGCACCGACAGCGCCACCACCGCCCTCAACACCCTGCTGGTGCAAGACGGCGTGTATGTGCGCCTGGAGCCGGGTGTCAAGCTCGACAAGCCCCTGCAGCTAATCAACGTATTCAACACCACGGCGCCCTCGATGGCCGTGCGGCGCCTGCTGATAGATATCGCCGACGGCGCATCGGCGCGACTCATCGTCTGCGACCACACGCAGCTCGCCGACATCGACTACCTCAGCAGCCAAGTCATAGAGATAAGCCTGGGGCGCGATGCCTCCTTCGAGCTATACGACATGGAGGAGAGCAGCAGCCGCACCCACCGCGTCAGCGAGCTCTACGCGCGTCAAGAGGCGGGCAGCAGCCTCTGTGTCAGCAGCCTGGCTCTGCTTGGCGGCGCCACCCGCAACAGCTACAACATACGCCCGCAAGGCGAGCACTGCACCACAGAGCTGAGCAGCCTCGCCATCGGCGGCGGTGCACAGCTCATCGACAATGCCACCCGTGTGCACCACTCCGTGGCGCGATGCGCCTCATCGCAGCTCTTCAAATATGTGCTCTTTGACAAGGCACAAGGCGCCTTTGAGGGCACCGTCATCGTTGATGAAGGCGCGGACTACACCGACGCCCATCAGACCAACCGCAACCTACTGGCATCGCCCGACGCTCGCATGCACACCATGCCGCAGCTCGAAATATACTGCGACGAGGTGAAATGCAGCCACGGCGCCGCCACCGGCCAGCTCGATGACGAAGCACTATTCTATATGCGACAGCGCGGCATCGATGCCGCCGATGCCCGCATGATGCTGGTGCAGGCGTTTATGGCCGACGTCATCGACACCGTGCACTATGAGCCGCTGCGCGACCGCCTGCGCCACCTCGTGGAGCTGCGCCTCTCCGGCCGAGCAGCCATCTGCGCCGACTGCGGCGCGCACCCCTCCTGACCGCAATAGCATCTATATATAAAAATCCCCTACCCGACTTCACCACACCCGACCGGCACTATGAGTATCGATATTGACAACATCAGCAGCGATTTCCCTATACTGCAGCGGCAGCTCTACCGCCGCCGCATGGTGTATCTTGACCATGCCGCCACATCGCTGACGCCCGAGTGTGTGGTCAACGCCCTTGCCGAGGGATATCGCTGCCGCAAGGCCAACGTGCACCGCGGCGTGCACACCCTCTCACAAGAGGCTACCGAGGCCATGGAGACCACGCGCCGCAAAGTGGCGGCATATATCCACGCCGCTGACAGCGCCGAGATTGTCTTCACCCGCGGCACCACGGAGGCGCTCAACCTGGTGGCGGCCTCCTACGGCAGCCTGCTGAGCGAGGGCGACGAGGTGGTAGTCTCTGCCATGGAGCATCACTCCAACATAGTGCCGTGGCAACTGCTGCAGCAGCGGCGCGGCGTGAAGCTGCGCGTGGTGCCCTTTGACGACAAGGGCTGCCTGCGCCTCGACATCCTCGAGCAGCTGCTGACAGAGCGCACACGCATAGTGAGCATAGCCCACGCCTCCAATGTGCTCGGCACCATCAACCCCATTGCCGACATTGCCGCGATAGTGCGCCGGCATTGCGGCCGCCACGCCGTGGTGTGTGTCGATGGCGCGCAAGCCGTGGCTCACACCCCGGTAGATGTGGGCGCGCTCGACGTGGATTTCTATGCCTTCTCGGCCCACAAGATGTATGGGCCCAGCGGCGTGGGTGTGCTCTATGGCCGGCGTGCCCTGCTCGAGGCTATGCCGCCCTATCAAGGCGGAGGAGAGATGATAGGCCACGTCAGCTTTGACGGCACCACCTGGGCCGAGCTGCCTTACAAATTTGAAGCCGGGACACCCGACTTTGTGGGCATCGCCGCCTTTGGCGCCGCTATCGACTATGTCAGCGCCATAGGCCTCGAGGCCATCGCAGCTCACGAGAGCGACCTCCTCAGCTACGCCGAGGAGCAGCTGTTCCGACGGCTGCCACAAGTGCGCATCTTCGGCCACGCGCCCCACAAGAGCGCCGTGATATCCTTTCTGCTGGGCAGCGCCCACCACTACGACGTGGGGCTGATGCTTGACAAGCTCGGCATCGAGGTGCGCACCGGCCACCACTGCGCCCAGCCGCTGATGGACGCGCTGGGCATCGAAGGCACCGTGCGCGCTTCGTTCGGCATCTACAACACCCGCGCCGATGTCGATGCCCTCGTGGCCGCCCTTGAGCGCATCGCCCCC
>JAEDNZ010000183.1 GCA_016302215.1 Muribaculaceae bacterium | reverse complement strand
AAAAAAACGGCTGATAGATTTGCGCGTGTCAGCAATAATTACTAACTTTGCAACCGCAAACGCCCAATGGTACCTTGGCCGAGTGGTTAGGCAACGGTCTGCAAAACCGTGTACAGCAGTTCGATTCTGCTAGGTACCTCAAAAATTATGACCGACACTTCTTTATAGATTGTCGGTTTTTTTATTGAGCACTCGGCTTGTTTAGAATTATTCTAAATATTTAGCCCCATTGTAGAAAATGGCTCTATTAGCTTTATTTTGGTCAGAATAGCGTGTTTCACGCAATAACAAACAAAGCCGGTGGGCTTGTGAAACATATATATAAACACCTTAAATGCATTATTACCAACATATTATCACATATATCATAAAGCATCTATTTAAGAAAGTCGGTTTTTTGAGTTAATTCGCTGAAAAAGCAATAGTTGCAATATTTTTGAAATATCCAAAAAAAAATCGCTTTGTTTTTTAAAGAAAAAAATTAGAATTTTGTAATCCCAAATTTTGACCTCAACACACCTTACCCTAAGCAATAATGGATAAAAACCATCAGCAATTATGGGATGAATGTCGCCAATTCATCAAGGACAACATCTCCCCCAAGCAATACGATGTCTGGTTCAGGGACATCACATCGATAAGCTTCGAGAACAAAGACTTGAAGCTTATGGTGCCGTCGTCATTTTTCGTAGAGCAGTTGGAGGAGCGTTTTCTTGATGTGTTGCGTGCGGCCATTCGCAAGGTGTATGGTGATGGGGTAAGACTTTATTACAACTATAATCAGGTGCAGGGCGAGCCTTCTACTACTGTCAATGTGCGCAGTGCCTCGCCATCGGCTGTGATAGGTCAAGGCGTAAAGGCTCAGCCGGCCAATCCGTTCAAGCAACAGCCGGCTGCCGATTTTGACTCTCAGCTCAACCCGCGCTACACCTTTCAGAACTATTGCGCCGGGCGCAGCAATGAGATAGCTCGCTCTATTGGTCAATCTATAGCCGATAATCCATCGCTCAAGACTTTCAATCCGCTATTTGTGTTTGGCCCTACCGGCGTTGGCAAGACTCACCTGATACAGGCAGTGGGTATAGGCGTGAAAGAGAAAACACCCTCGGCAAGGGTGCTGTATGTCACCGCGCGCTTGTTTGAGAGCCAGTTTACGGCAGCGCAGCGCAAGGGCGACATCAATAACTTCTTCCACTTCTATCAGAGCATCGACACCCTTATTATTGATGACATACAAGACATTAATAATAAGCCGGCTACGCAGAACACCTTCTTCCACATCTTTAACCATCTACACCAGAACAACAAGCAAATCATACTCTCCAGCGATTGCGCTCCGGCAGAGATGGAGGGCTTTGAAGGGCGCTTACTGTCAAGGTTTAAATGGGGCATTTCTACCAAGCTTGACAAGCCAGATGCCGAGCTGCGCCGTCAGGTATTGATACAAAAAGCCGAGCAAGACGGCCTGTCGCTGCCGGCTGATGTCATTGACTTTATCGCTGAGAACGTGACCGATAGCATACGCGAGATTGAGGGCGTGGCTGCTTCGCTGATAGCTCACGCCACGGTGCTCAACTGCGACATCACGGTAGATTTGGCGCGGCGTGTCATTGCCAATGCCGTGAAGATACGCAGCCGCCAGATCAACTTTGATATGGTGGCCGAGGCCGTGGGCGAATATTACGGCTTGGATGTGGACCTTATTTTCACCAAGAGCCGCAAGCGCGAGATCTCAGATGCGCGGCAGGTGGTAATGTACCTCTCCAAGAAGTTGGCAAAGATGCCCACCACCACCATCGGTGTGCGATTGGGCAGGACTCACGCCACGGTGATTTACGCTTGCCGCAATATCGAGGAGCGTATGCCTCTTGAGCGCAAGCTGTACGACGATATCCACGCCATAGAGAAAGCGCTCTCCAAGTAAGATACAAATGTAAGTCACAGGCATTAATCAAGAGCTTGAAAATGCCACGACAGCTGCATCTCTTCTTCCCGGAGAACGACATAGCATTAGTTTCCAACAAGCCGCATTTCACGCCTCCGGCAGCCGCACGCGACATACACATCGCCGGCGAGGCTCTGCCGCTGTGGTATGGCAATGAGGGCGACGAAGTGCTTACCGGCGGCATCAATGCTCGGTGGTACGAGCATATCACTCAGCTGTTTGACATCGGCCCCACCCTCCACAATCTCAAGTATAATCCCGACTTAAGGCCGGCACCATGGGGCTGGTCGGCGGCATCTCGCACATCGTTCATTGACGTGGGCTACCCTCTGGAGGCTTTGCCTTCTGACGAAGAGCTGTGCCGATGGCGACAGCTGTCGCACCGGCGCACATCAGCTATGCTTGCCGAGGCCTTGCACTGCGCATTACCTGCCGTCTTTGCAGCGCCGGCCGTCGAGGTGCACACCGTTGACCAAGCAATGGCGCTGCTCCACGATATGCCTCAGGCAGTGGTCAAAACGCCATATTCGAGCAGCGGGCGCGGATTGATGTTCACCGGCTCTCTTTCGGCTGACTATCTGCGGCAACGTATAGATGCCACTATCCGACGCCAATCATCAGTAATGGTAGAGCCTGCCATTAGCCGGGAGGCTGATTTTGCGCTGCTCTTTGACTCCGGCGGCGATGGCACGCTAAAGTATATAGGGCTTTCACTGTTTCGATGTGATAATCTCGGCCATTACCGCGGCAACGTCCTCACCGATGATGCTACAATAGCCTCGCTGCTGGGCATCGACAACCTTGACCGGGTAATATCATCGGTGACGAAGGCATTGACACCACTATGCGCCGGAGCATACATTGGACCGTTGGGCGTAGATATGATGACAAGCTGCGATGGCATGATTGCCGTAGCTGAGATAAATTTCAGAATGACGATGGGACGCGTGGCACACACCTTAGCCCGGCGATACATCTGCGCCGGCAGCATAGGCAGCTTTGTAGTGACGACAAATGTAGCCGGCATAGACACCACTTCTGCAGCGGTAGTGTCAGGCGGGAAAATAATCAGCGGTGGCATCAACCTCGTGCCCGATGGCCTCAAATTCCGCTTTATGATGTATGCCGACGATCACCTGGCGTCTTACATTTGATAAATAGTCATAATTGTTGCAAATCACACATATCTTGACTAATTTTGCAGCAAACAAAATATATAACGACATCATCAAACGCTCCATTACTATGAATATTGGCGATACGATCCCCGAAATCCTCGGCATAGACCGAGCAGGCAACGCCGTCAGAGCCACAGACTTTGCCGGCCGCCGACTTATCATCTACTTCTACCCCAAAGACAACACCCCGGGCTGCACCGCCGAGGCGTGCTCTCTGCGCGATGGCTACGACAGCCTGCGTGAGTTAGGCTACGAGGTGATAGGCATCAGCAAAGACAGCGTCAGCAGCCACATTAAATTTGCTGAGAAATATGAGTTGCCATTTACGCTGCTCAGCGACTCCACTACCGAAGTCAATCAGGCTTTTGACGTGTGGAAGCTCAAAAAAATGTGTGGCAAAGAATATATGGGCACAATGCGCACCACCTTTGTGACCGATGCCGACCACCGCATCACCCACATCATCAATAAGGTAGATACCAAA
>JAEDNZ010000182.1 GCA_016302215.1 Muribaculaceae bacterium | reverse complement strand
GTAGAGCCTACGCGCGCCTACTTCGGCGAAAAAGACTTCCAGCAGATAGCCGTCATACGCCGCATGGTGGAGCTCGAAGGCTTTGACCTGCAGATAGTGTCCTGCCCCATCAAGCGTCACCCCGACGGTCTGGCCATGAGCTCGCGCAACGTGCGCCTGACTCCCGAGCAGCGCGCTGTGGCGCCTAACATACACCGCGTGCTGAGCGAGAGTGTATGCCTTAAGAACAGCGGTGCCTCCCTCGCCGAGGTTCATGACTTCGTGGTCAACACGCTCAATGGCATAGACCACCTGTCAGTCGAATACTACCAAATCGTTGACGCCACCACCATGCAGCCCATCACGGCATGGAACGACAGCACACAGCCCGTAGGCTGCGTTACCGTTTACGATGGTGAAGTGCGTCTCATCGACAACATCAAATACTGACACCCCATACTATGAACGTCGAAGTACTGAAATCCAAGATACACCGCGTCACCGTCACCGAGGCACGCCTCGACTATATCGGCAGCATCACCATCGATGAAGACCTCCTTGACGCTGCCAACATACTCGTGGGAGAGCGCGTGTACATCGTCAACAACAACAACGGCGCCCGCCTCGACACCTACACCATAGCCGGAGAGAGAGGCAGCGGCGTAGTATGCCTCAACGGCGCGGCAGCTCGCCTCGTGCAGCCCGGCGACATAGTGATTATCATGAGCTATGCGTCCATGCCCATCGAGGAAGCGCGCACATTCAAGCCCGCCATCATTTTCCCCGACACGGCGACTAACAAATTGTAGTCACCCGTCGCTCGCCACCATTATTACTGATATCAACACCACCCATCACCACCAATATGTTTGAATCTCTAAGCGAAAGACTTGACCGCAGCTGGAAAATCCTCAAAGGTCAAGGTAAAATCACTGAAATAAACGTAGCAGAAACGCTCAAGGACGTGCGCCGCGCTTTGGTCGAGGCCGATGTCAACTATAAGGTAGCAAAGACCTTCACTGACACCGTCAAGCAGAAAGCATTAGGCCAAAACGTGCTCACCGCCGTCAAGCCCGGCGAGCTGATGGTGAAGATCGTCCACGACGAGATGGCAACGCTCATGGGTGGCAAAGAAGCGCCGCTCAACCTCAACGCCAAGCCCGCCGTGATACTGATGTCAGGCCTGCAAGGCTCAGGTAAGACCACCTTCTCCGGCAAGCTCGCCAAGAAGCTCAAGAGCGAAAAGGGCATGAGGCCGCTGCTGGTAGCGTGCGACGTATATCGCCCCGCCGCTATCAATCAGCTGCAAGTGCTCGGCGACTCCATCGAGGTGCCCGTATTCACCATCGACGGCTCCAAGGACCCCATTGACATAGCCCGTAAAGGTGTAGAATACGCCAAGGCCAACCACCACGACCTCGTAATCGTCGATACCGCAGGCCGCCTCGCCGTTGACGAGCAGATGATGAACGAAATCGAAGCCATCAAGCACGCTATATCGCCCACCGAGATATTGTTTGTCGTCGATGCCATGACAGGTCAAGACGCCGTCAACACGGCCAAGGCTTTCAACGACAGACTCAATTTTGATGGCGTGATACTCACCAAGCTCGATGGCGACACTCGCGGCGGCGCCGCTCTTTCTATCCGCACCGTCGTAGATAAGCCTATCAAATTTGTGGGCACGGGCGAGACGCTCGATGGCATCGACGTGTTCTACCCCACGCGCATGGCTGACCGCATCTTGGGCATGGGCGACATCGTATCACTCGTAGAAAAAGCACAGCAGCAGTACGATGAAAAAGAAGCCGCCAAGCTCGCCGAGAAGTTGCGCAAAAACCAATTCACATTCTCCGACTTCTACAAGCAGATACAGCAAATCAAAAAGATGGGCAACATCAAAGACCTCGCTTCGATGATACCCGGAGTGGGCAAGGCCATCAAAGATATTGACATTGACAACAACGCCTTCAAGAGCGTTGAGGCCATAATCCTCTCCATGACGCCCTACGAGCGCGAAAACCCCGCCGTAATCAAGGGCACACGCGTGATGCGCATAGCCAAAGGCTCCGGCACCACGCCCCAAGAAGTCAACCGCCTCCTCAAGCAATTCTCGCAGACGCGACAGATGATGAAGATGGCCACCACCAAAAATCCCATGAAGCTGATGCGCCAGATGAAGCAACAGCAGCATAGATAACCCCACCCCCCTATCCCCTCATCTCTCAACTACATTACCCCACCATGCAACTCATCGACGGCAAAGCCACAGCGGCTCAAATCAAATCAGAGATTGCTCGCCAAGTGCAGCAGATGATCGAACAAGGGAAGCGCCGCCCTCACCTGGCCGCCATCCTCGTAGGTCACGACGGCGGCAGCGAGACCTATGTGGCATCAAAAGTGAAAGCTTGCGATGAATGTGGCTTCAAATCCACACTCATACGCTTTGAGTCAGATGTCACCGAGCAAGAGCTGCTCGCCACCATTGACCGCCTCAACAAAGACCCCGAGGTAGATGGCTTCATAGTACAGCTGCCGCTGCCCGCTCACATCAACGAGCAGCGCATCACCGAAGCCGTCAATCCCGACAAAGACGTCGATGGCTTTCACCCCGTCAACGTAGGGCGCCTGTCGATAGGCTTGCCGTGCTTCCACTCCGCCACACCCGCCGGCATCATAGAGCTGCTCAAGCGCTACAACATACCCACCCGCGGGCGCCGCGCCGTGGTCATCGGCCGCAGCAACATAGTGGGCAAGCCCATGGCGGCATTGCTAATGTCAAAGGGCATTGATGCCACAGTCACCGTATGCCACTCAGCCACGGCCGACATTGCCGACATCACTCGCTCTGCTGACATCATCATAGCTGCTCTCGGCAAGCCTCACTTCGTGACCGCCGATATGGTCAAAGACGGCGCCACCGTCATCGATGTAGGCACCACGCGTGTGCCTGATGCCTCGCGCAAGAGCGGCTTCCGTCTCTGCGGCGATGTCGATTTTGATGCCGTAGCGCCCAAATGCGCCTTCATCACTCCTGTGCCCGGAGGTGTAGGTCCCATGACCATCACCTCGCTAATGCTCAACACTCTAAAGGCCGCCAAGGGATTATAAGTCACCACAGCTCTGTGACCCGCTATCCCGGCACAGAGCACACCTCCCAACTCTATCTCTCGCCATGACTTCCGTAATAATAGCTCTATTCTCACTGCTGTCACTACTCTTCGGCACTGAAGAGGCTGAGATAGTATTTGTGGGCGACGCTATGATGCACCAAGGACAGATTGACGCCGCACGCACCAAGGGAGGCGAATATGACTACAACGAGTGCTTCAAGGCATTTGCACCCTACATTCAGTCAGCTGACTATGCCGTAGTCAACCTTGAGACACCCGTCAGCACGCCGCCATTCAGCGGGTATCCGTGCTTCAACTCGCCGTCGCAGTATCTCGATGCCCTCGCCAATACCGGCTTTGACCTCTTTCTCACCGCCAACAACCACACCCTCGACCGCCGCGACAAAGGGCTGCGCAACACCATCGCCGCCCTTGACAGCCGCCATCTGGCTCACATCGGCACTTATAGCAACGCCGCACGCCGCGCGCAAGCACTGCCATTCATCGCTGACATCAACGGCATCA
>JAEDNZ010000181.1 GCA_016302215.1 Muribaculaceae bacterium | reverse complement strand
GAGCTTGCGGCCATCAAGGCTGTAGATGTCAGTCACCGGCGATGATGTCTCGGCGGCGATGTCAGCCACACCGCTGCCTTCGGTAGTGATTATTACTTTGCTTGCCGGATTTCCATCGGCATCAACTACGTTGTGATTCGCTTCATTCCAGGAGCCGCCTTCGGGATATGTGATTGCAGCAGGTCCGAGGTCAAAGTTGTTGGCTACGATAGCAGCGTGACCGTCATTGGAGGTGGCTGTGACTTTGACGTTGTCGTAGAATGTGATTTTTGAGTTTGGTACATTGATAGCCGGGGCATCGCCGGAGGTGGCGGTCAGTGTAGCATTGTATAGCGAGAGCATTTCGGCGCGTATAGCCGAGGCTTCGGCATTTTCGGTAGCGACAGTGAGTGAGCCGCCGTCAGCGTGGTTTGAGATTGTGGAGATGTTGCAGATGAGTTTCACTGCATCATCGTTGAGGCTTTTGAGAGAGCAGTCGCCCTTTGCGGTGATGAAGAAGGCGCCTGACTTTTGATTGGTGGCGTATATGCAACTAACTTCTGACGTCATATTGACATCGGTGAGCGATAGTGTAAAGGTGGTAGGGTCGTATGATGCTGTTCCGTTAAGGCCATCAGTGCGGAAGTTGTTGCAGTTGAGTGAGTTGATGTATGTGCCTCCGATATAAAATTCGTATGGCTCGGCAGGCCCGAATTTCACGATGTTGTCGCCTTTGATGGGATTGTCGTCTGCATCGACGATGGTGCCTCCGATAAGTGAAGTGTTGAGGGGCTCTATGATGCCGGCTTGCCGCAGACGCAGTGGGCTGTATCCGTCATTTGATTTCAGACCTGAGATTGCGGCTTGGTCAATGCCCTGGAAGGTGGTAGGCTCGCACGCTTCGTTAAGTTGGTATAGGTATTTGAATACGGCGTTTCCGCTGCCGAGTAAGCCATAGTTTTGGCCTGTCACATGCATCCATTTGATTGATTCCGGATATTCCAGGGCTCCATTGGTGAGACGGATGCCGATGTCGGTGGCGTTGATGGTGAGGGTCTGTTGGTTGCGTTTCGATACAGAAAAACATGATATTTGATTTTCGCCGGTGAGGTCAAGGCCAATGGAGCCTTCGAGAGCGACATCACCATCAATGACGATGTTAAGGTTTGATAGTGCGGATTTTATCGCGGCAGCATCACCCCCCCCCTATTGTTGTGTTCCTGATAATCAGCTTATTAGGTTCGGTGAAGTCATAGAATATTACGTTGCCGTCACCCAACACATCGTCTTGATTTTCGGTGGTGACTTGCGTGCCGGCAACCCAGAGGTCGAAGGCTTCGGCGCCGGCGGTCACGCTCGCCATCAGCGCCATAAGTGCGAAAAGTGTTTTTTTCATACTTGTGCTTGTTATTGGTTAATAATTGTGGTTGTTTATCATACCGCAAAGTTAGGCCAAAAACAGGCTGCCGGATATCAATCCTGGAACTTTTTATATCACTCCAGGAACAAAATGAGGCTTTCATGGGCTCTCTGAGGCGTTTTTTGCAGTGTAGGGCGGCTGATGGCCGTCACCGTGACTTGAGCAGTGTGTAGGTGAAGGCGAGGCCGCCGCCCACGGAGTTTTCGGCCTTTATCTCGCCGCCCAGGGCGGTGACCGTGCTATACACTATGGAGAGGCCCAGGCCGGTGCCCCCGGTCTTGCGTGAGCGCCCGCTGTCGCCACGATAGAAGCGCTCAAACAGACGCGGCAGCGCTTCGGGCTTCACCCCCACGCCGTTGTCGGCGATGCGAAATATGTAGTGGCTGTCGGTCTCGCCGGCGAGGCTCAGGTGTATGTTGGTGCCTTTGGAGTATGACACGGCATTTTTCACGATATTGTCAATCATGGCGCTCAGCAGCGAGCCGTTGGCCTGCACTTTGCAGCCAAGGGGTATGTCGTAGGTGAATGTCATGCCATGCATGACGCCCGAGGCCGCATAGTCAGCGGCGGCATTATACACAATGTCGTGGTAATCAACCTCTTGGGTGCTTATCATCGCGGCGCCGTCGTTGAGCCGCGTCATCAGCGACACGCTGGCAAGCAGCGACGTGAGCCTCTCGATGTTCTCGCGCGCTTTTTCGATGAAGTGACGCAGGGTGGCATCGTCGATGTCGGGGTGCTCGTAGATGGTGTCGAGATAACCTTTGATGATGCTCAGCGGCGTCTTTATTTCGTGGTTGATATTGTTGGTGAGCTCGCGCTTGAGGCGTGCCTTCTCTTCGATGGTGTGTATGGCCACTTCGTGCTCGTGCTCCAGGCGGTCGAGCGTGGATTGCAGGTCGGTGAACAGCTTGGTGATTTGGCG
The DNA here is from genome assembly GCA_016302215.1 of Muribaculaceae bacterium. GTDB lineage: Bacteria > Bacteroidota > Bacteroidia > Bacteroidales > Muribaculaceae > CAG-873. The sequence goes on along the minus strand of JAEDNZ010000181.1, from coordinate 1,304 downwards.
CGAGATGTCGCCTAACTCATCGTGCGGAAAATCAGGCGCTTGCACCGGGCCGGACCCCAGCGCCGCGCGCCGCGCAAAGTCGCGCAGGTTGCTGATATTACGCCCCACATTGCGCGAATAGATATAGGCAAAGATGGTGGCGATGGCGGCGATGAGCATGGCGTAGATATACACGTCGCCCGAGGGCGCCACGGCGTCCTCCAAGTGGTCAGTCATAGGCAGCATGGTGTAAACCAGTAGAGCCTTGTCGCTGCTCTCGGCCACGGAGTAATAGTAGTTTTGCTTATGGCGCAGAGCCTCCTCGCGCTCGGTGTTGTCAAGGCCGGTGAGGCCGGCTTTGATGCGGCGCTCGTTGTCGTTGAGGCGTATCACTTTGCCCACGTTATACACCAGGCTGCCGTGGAGATACACCGATACCCGCACATGGTCGTAGAGCGGGTGGTCTATGTAGTATTGCCTGATGGAGCGCAGGAAGTTGTCGGGGTCAAAGTCCTCCTCGTAGGCTCTGACGATGTGGCCGTTGATGAGCGAGATTTGGCTGCTGATCATCTCCAGGCAGCTCTTGCGCACATAGTAGCGCTGCCACACTATCATGCATATTATCACCGCCCAGATGGCGGCGGTGATAGGCAGGAACAGCTTCCAGCGGTAGCTCAGATGCAGGCGGTGGCGGCTCATAGGGTGGTGGCGGCGCTGCGCCGCAGCACGGCTTGGATGCGCGATTTGACCTCGGCGATGGCAAAGGGCTTGGTGATGTAGTCGTCGGCGCCGATGTTGAGCCCCATCACTTTCTCGTTGTCGTCATCGAGGGCCGAGCAGAATATCACGGGCTTGGCAGCCGTGGCCATGCGTGAGCGCATTATCTTGACCAGGTCATAGCCGCTGAGCTCGCCCATCATGATGTCCACGATGAAGAGGTCATAATCGTTGATGTCGAGCGCCAAGGCCTCCTCGGCGCTGTAGGCGCAGTCCACGCGGTATCCCTCGCGCTCAAGATTGAACTTAAAAATCTCGCATACAGACTCTTCGTCGTCGATTATCAATATTCGTGCTGACATATCAGTTGCCGTTTGGGTGGGTGGTGAATATTTTTTGTGTGATAAAATTAGTACAAAAAGTGCGATATTAGTGTTAAAATAGTGTTAAACCACACTCGGTCGCCCAATATTCGGCAACCGCGAGGCCTGCGCGCGTGTTATAGCTACAGAAAGAGGATAAAAATAATTGCACTTTGTTTTTCATGGTATCAGATTCAAGGTAAGGTGAGGAGGGCTGTCGCGATGACAGTCTTCCTTTTTCTCTTT
>JAEDNZ010000180.1 GCA_016302215.1 Muribaculaceae bacterium | reverse complement strand
AAGATTGAAAGCGACCGCAAAGGTACGCATTTTCGCCCAAACAGGCAATTATTACATCGGTTAAATCAATAAAGATAGTTAATGTATGTTATATTTTAAGAAACACCCTATCTTATTTGCTCGATTTGTGAGGCTACACCTCAGCGGCTATACTTGACTTCTTGCACCACCGTGACGCGGCTGACACCGCTGTAATCTACAGCCGGCTGTCGTTCCAGATATTTGATGAGCAGGTCAGTAGCCGACACAAAGAGGTTAGTGCCCGTGTCGGTGTGCTCGTAGTCGGCCACGGAGGAGATATATGAGTTCATGGCCACGCGATAGGTCTTTTGCTTGTTAAACTTGGAGCCGTCAGGCATGGTGATTTTGATGTTTTTCACATCCTTGTTGTCCTTGCCCAAATGTATGGAGTAAGCGATGCCTGACACATAAGCGGGCCCATAGTCATCAGCGCGGCATATCGCTGCGAGCAGACGCTCCACCTCCTCGCCGGTGAGGTTATAGACCATCGCTTCGTTGCCAAAAGGATCGAGCCGATACACATCGTTGACAGTAAAGTCACCCTTTGCCTTGGAGTCATATCTCACGCCGCCATTATTCTGCAATGCTATGTCGGCGTTAGCCTCGGCGCGCAGAGCATCGGCCATCAGGCAGCCGAGCTCCTCTTTCTCCGTGAAATCAGCCACGACGGTGGTCAGCACGCGCATCAGCTCCGGGTTATCGCTCAACCGGCGCACCAGCGCGGCGATACCTTCATCGCTACGTGGATAGTGCTTCACATCGATAAGCTCTGCCTTGCGGTCTATAACCTTGCCGGCATCGTCGGTGGTGATGGTGATATGTGTGGCGTAAGCGAGCCATCGCTCTGCCTGGGTAATCATAACGCCATTTTCTATGACACAGGGGTCGAGCTTGGTGTGCGAGTGGCCGCCGATAATCACATCGGCCTGCGGTATGGCACGCGCCAGCTTGAGGTCGTCGTCAAAGCCATTGTGGGTAAGCAGCACAAACACATCACATCTGTCGCGCAGCCACAGATATTTTTGCGCCACGTCAATCACCGGTGCAAATCGCAGCGAACCCATGTTCTTGGGGTGGGCATCAGGGTGACCCGTTTTCTCGTCAACCTGAATGAGTCCCAGTATGGCCACCCTGACGCCACCGCGCTCGATTATCTCGAAGGGCGAGTAATGCAGCATCAGCGAGTCGGGGGCATAGACATTGCCACACAGATAGTGGCAATATGAATGGTTGATGACCGAGCGCAAGCCGCTGACATTGCCGTCAAACTCATGGTTGCCAAACGTGGAATAGTTAAACCCCACGGCATTCATAAGGTCAACCATTGGCTTTGATGGCTCCGGGTGAGTGTCGTTGATAGGATTGCCGGTGCGATTGTCGCCGGCTGAGATAAGCAGCAAGTCAGGGTGCTCCGCACGGAGGCTATCCACGATGACTGCAAATTGCGGAAATCGCTCAATAGCAGCGTGCATATCGTTGACCGAGAGCAGATGCAGCTCGGCTGCTCCGACATATACGGCTGAGGTGAGCATCGCCAGGGCGAGCGTCAAAAAGGTGATGACTCGTTTCATTTTTTTGTGGATTTTAAGGTGTTGTGATTATTTGTGATATTTATAATATAGTAATGTGTAATTGCTCGCCGTCATCACGCCGCATATAGTGTGTGACGGCTTAGCGACACTGCAAAATTAGCCAAGTTTTTTGATGTGACAAAATCGGCGAGGCCGCGCTGCTACTTTTTGCGCCTCTTTTTGCTCGATGCTTTACTTTTACGCTGATATTTCTAAACACAAACCCTCCAATCCAACTACATTATGACCACCGTAAAAGTAAAATTCAGCCCGGCAAGCAATGCCGCCGAGCCGGGCAGCATCTATTTCGCCATCACTCACGAGCGCGTCACGCGACGCCTCGCCACCCCCTACCGCCTCTACGCCCATGAGTGGGACGCGCGATGTGCCGCGCTCGCCGCCTCATGCGAGCAGTCTCAGCGGCTATCTCTGATGGCGCGACGGCTACAGCTTACCCGCGAGCGGCTGCAGCGCGTCATAGCCACCCTGGCCGAGCGCGGCACCGCCTACACCGCCGACGACATCGTATCGCGATACCACGAGCTCGCCGAGCGCCTGTCGGTAACAGCGGCGTTTGACGCCGCCATAGCCCGCCTGCGCCGCAACGCCAAGCTCCGCACCGCCGAGACCTACGCCTCAGCGCTCAACAGCTTAATGCGATACACCGGCGGCTGCGATATGCTGCTCGACGAGCTAAGCGCCGACACCATCGAGGACTACAGCGGCTTCCTGCACCGACGAGGCCTCGTGCCCAACACCATATCCTTCTACATGCGCATCTTGCGCGCCGTGTATAACCGCGCCGCCGACAATGGCGACCTCCCTGACACCAAGCCATTCAGACGCGTTTATACGGGCGTTGACAAGACGGCCAAGCGAGCGCTGCCACTGTCGGCGGTGCAGCAAATCAAGGCGCTCGCCCTCTCTGACTCACCCGCGCTTGACTATGCCCGCGATATGTTTCTCCTCAGCTTCTACCTGCGCGGCATGAGCTTCGTGGATATGGCTTACCTCCACAAGTCTGACCTCGTGAAGACCGGCTATGTTACATATCGGCGCCGCAAGACCGGACGCCTGCTGAAGATAGCATGGACGCCGCAGATGCAGTCGGTGGTGGATAAGTACGGCTGCAGCACCACGCCCTACTTGCTGCCAATCATAGGCAACGACGGCGGCGACACGCGCCGAGCTTACCGCAACGCCGCCTGCCGCATCAACCACAATCTCAAGACCATAGGCCACCTCATCGGCCTATCCGTGCCCCTTACCCTTTATGTGGCGCGACACTCCTGGGCCACCGCCGCCCGCTCTAAGGGTGTGCCTCTGAGCGTCATCTCCGAAGGCATGGGACACCGCTCCGAAGCCACCACGCGTATATACCTCGCCTCTCTCGACACCGCCGCCGTCGATAATGCCAATGCTATGATTATCGCAAGCATCTGACCACTGCATCGTGATATTTTTTTGCATAAGCCACAAAAATGCACTATCTTTGTGGTGCGCAACGCCGCCACGGCCTTTGACAGAAGAAATCACCACACCAAAGTAGATTGGGAAACTCTTCAAATTATTATGAAATGCCGAGCAAACCTTGATGCCTAATGGCGGGCCTCAGCTGCCTATGGCAGAGCCTTCGTGCCGGAGGATTACAAAGGGCTTCAAGGCCTCAAACCCTGTCATCTCGGAGTTTCATCGCATCCTTTGGTGTGGCCCTTTAGCGGGCGCTGAGAGGCAATGACCTCCCGGCGCCCGCCTTTTTTGCACCGCCACGCCGCCGCAGGGGCAAGTTAAAAACAGTAGCTCTACATGGGCAATGTGTTGTAAAACATAAAAAAATCACCGCCGATTGCAAAAAAAGTGACGCAAATTAATGCCATCGTCAAAAAAATAGTTATCTTTGCAGCGCGTAACAGCATAGTAACAATTCGTAATTATTTTTATCCCCAAAATAGTACTTATTAAGGATATTCTTATCTATTCAATATTATTCAACATTAAATCTTAAGCAGGTATGAAAAAATTTTACTTTTTCTTAGTGATGCTCTTTGCAGG
>JAEDNZ010000179.1 GCA_016302215.1 Muribaculaceae bacterium | reverse complement strand
CTGCTCGAGCTCAACCTTGTACGGCACGCCGTTGACTTCGACCTGAGCGATATTGTCTTCGATGTCGCCGACGGCCACTTTGTAAACGTTACCGTTGATTTTATACTTATATTCTTTCATTGTTAGGTCAGTTTAAAATGAATGGGTTATTTGACGAAGTGGTTGATGAGGTTAACGGCGATTAGGCACCTCGCGCAGGCCGTAGATTTTGGAGCTCCAGGGCGAGTAAGCGCGTTTCACCTTGTTGATAGTGAGGACGGTGTTTTCGCGGTCGTGGGCCTCGAGGTGGTCATGGAGGGCCATAACGATGGCTGCGATTTCCTCGCCGGAGTCGTGAGTGATTTGAGCCTCGCGAGCTTGCTCCACATCTACGCCGCGAGCGCGCAGCTTGTTGAAGAAAGCCACGCTGCCGCCAATCTTGCCTATGGCATAGAAGCAGAGGCAAAGCACGAGCAGGGCAGAGAACACGACACCCATGGCCATCATCGTCATACCGAAACCGTGCGAGTCTTGCTCGGCAAAGGTCTCAATTTTTTTGTTGGTATCCTTGATGATGTTTGCGCTCGATGGGGTGATGTAGTCATTAGCGCCACCGGTGCGCACGGCCCAGTCGCCCACGCCGTCGGCGCTGCGAGCATATGACCGGTTAGTGGTCAGTGCAGCCGGCACAACGACCTGGTCAATGAGGGTCTTGCCGTCGGCGTCATAGAGACCAATCCAGTTGTCTTGGCCGGGTGTGAGCGTGAAGTTCAGGTGGAAAGTGCCTTTGTTAGGCTCACCGTCAGCAAAGAATACCACATGCTGGCGCTTAGCGATGCGTGTATTCACATCGCCGAGCGGCACGGGGTACTTGGTAGGGTTGGTGGAGTCATTGGTGAGATACACGCTCGAGATTTCCAGCGGGCCAAAGTTGGAGTTGAAGAGCTCAATCCAGCCGTGGTGCAAGCCGTAGTCATCGACGATGCTCTCGGTATTGTCAACCATGACCTCATTGATGCGCAGCGCCTTACGGCCTTGAGCCATCGCGGCGACGCATGTCATCAGCGCCAGGGTCAACACTAAAATTTTCTTTTTCATGTGCTGTAAAGATGGTGATGATGACAGTGATTACAGAGGTATATTGCCATGTTTCTTGGCGGGGTTTGTCACCTTCTTGGTGGCAAGCTGCTGCAGTGCACGAATCACGCGGAAGCGGGTGTTGCGAGGCTCGATGACATCATCGATATAACCGTAGCGGGCAGCATTGTATGGGTTGCAGAAGAGCTTGTTGTATTCGGCTTCTTTTTCGGCGAGGAATTTCTTGGGGTCCTCAGCCTCTTTTGCGTCGCGAGCATAGAGAACCTCAACGGCACCGGCGCCACCCATGACGGCGATTTCGGCGGTAGGCCAAGCATAGTTCATATCGCCACGCAGCTGCTTGCAGCTCATCACGATGTGGCTGCCGCCGTAGCTCTTGCGGAGGGTCACTGTAACTTTGGGCACAGTAGCTTCGCCGAAGGCGTAGAGGAGCTTAGCGCCGTGGAGGATTACGCCGTTGTACTCTTGACCGGTGCCCGGCAGGAAGCCCGGCACATCGACGAAGGTGACCAAGGGGATATTGAAAGCGTCGCAGAAACGCACAAAGCGAGCGCCCTTGCGCGAGGCGTTGCTGTCAAGCACTCCGGCGAGGTACTTGGGCTGGTTGGCAACGATACCAACGCTCTGTCCGTTGAATCGCGCGAAGCCTACGATGAGGTTTTTGGCGTAGTCGCGCTGCACCTCCAGGAATTCGCCGTTGTCGATAACAGCGCCGATGACCTCATACATATCGTATGGGCGGTTGGGCGAGTCGGGAATGATGTCGTTGAGGGAGTCTTCGAGGCGGTCGATGGGGTCGTTGCACTCTACCAACGGCGGCTCCTCGAGATTGTTCTGCGGTATGAAGCTGAAGAGCTTGCGAATGATTTTGATAGCGTCTTCGCCGTCTTCGGCAGCGAAGTGGCATACGCCGCTCTTCTGGGAGTGGACCTCAGCTCCGCCGAGGGCATCTTGGGTGACGTCTTCGCCCGTGACGGTCTTCACCACTTTGGGGCCGGTGAGGAACATATAAGAAATGCCCTTTGCCATGATAGTGAAGTCAGTGAGAGCGGGTGAATACACGGCGCCACCGGCGCAGGGGCCGAGGATGGCCGACAGCTGAGGCACCACGCCTGATGCCATAATGTTGCGCTGGAAGATTTCGGCATAGCCGGCGAGTGCGTTGATACCCTCCTGGATGCGAGCACCTCCCGAGTCGTTGAGGCCGATGATTGGGGCACCCATCTTCATGGCCATATCCATCACTTTGCATATCTTCATAGCCATCGTCTCAGACAGCGAGCCGCCGAAGACGGTGAAATCTTGTGCGAAGACATATACAAGACGGCCCTCGATGGTGCCGTAGCCGGTGACCACACCGTCGCCCAGGTATGATTTTTTCTCCTGGCCGAAGTTGTGGCAACGGTGACGCATAAACATATCCAGCTCTTCAAACGAACCTTCGTCGAGGAGTTGTGCTATACGCTCGCGGGCAGTGTACTTGCCGCGCTCATGCTGCTTGGCGATAGCTTTTTCGCCACCGCCGATGCGTGCTTCATTGCGAAGCTCGATGAGCTCTCTTACTTTTTCGAGTTGGTTACTCATTACGATTTGATTGTGATTATAATAATGTAGTTATTTGATTACAGAGATAAAGCGGCGGAGCTGCAGAGCGGCTCCAAAAGCGTCATGAAGCTCCGCCGCCGTGTGATATTGGTGAGGAGTGTGGGTAATAGCCCGATGATTATTTGGGCTGCTCACACAGCTCGATGAGTGTGCCGACGGTGGATTTGGGGTGCAGGAAGGCTATGTTGAGACCTTCGGCACCGCGGCGGGGCGCCTTGTCGATAAGGCGGCAACCCTTCTCAGCCACCTCGTCGAGCGCATTTTGCACGCCATCGGCGATAGCGAAAGCCATGTGCTGAATGCCACCGCGGCCGCCATTGTTAGCGATAAACTTGGAGATTGCGCTATCCTCGGCGGTGCCCTCGAGCAGCTCAATCTTGGTCTGGCCAACGCGGAAGAAAGCGGTGCGCACCTTCTGGTCAGCTACTTCTTCGATAGCGAAGCATTTCAGTCCGAGCATGTTCTCGTAGAAGGGGATAGCTTCGTCGAGGCTGGGCACGGCGATGCCGATGTGTTCGATGTGAGAAATTTCCATGATGTCTATGATTTATGATTAATTGTATATGTATTTGACAGTGACGTAATTACTCGTTAATATCCGTGCCGAGCATGAAGCAGCCCGGCATACGATTTACAAAGGTACAAAAAAAATTCAAAAACGTGTATATAAAAAGATGTATTTGCTCACAAACCGGTGTAAGAGGGCAAAAAAAATTAAAAAAAACGCGCAAGTACTTGCATAATTCAGATAAAGGCAGTAATTTTGCAGCGCAAAAAGCCCGGAGGGGCATTGCATTCCGCTTCAATAGCTCAGTCGGTTAGAGCATCTGACTGTTAATCAGAGGGTCGTTGGTTCGAGTCCATCTTGAAGCGCTCATATATAATTTGTGTTTTTAAGCTTCAATAGCTCAGTCGGTTAGAGCATCTGACTGTTAATCAGAGGGTCGTTGGTTCGAGTCCATCTTGAAGCGC
>JAEDNZ010000178.1 GCA_016302215.1 Muribaculaceae bacterium | reverse complement strand
GCCACCACCCTCACCGGCTCTATCGGCGTCTTCGGCATGATACCCGACCTGTCAGAGCTCGCCACCGACAAGTTAGGGCTGCATTTCAGCAGCATCAAGACCAACGATGCCGCCGATATGCCGGCCATCTACAGTCCTCTGCCCGACAATCAGCGCCGTGCCCTGCAGCGCAGCGTGGATAACATATATGAAACCTTTGTGGGCCGCGTAGCCACCGGCCGCGACATGCCGGCTGACTCTGTCAAGGCCATCGCCGAGGGGCGCGTATGGGTAGGCTCGCAAGCCGTCCGGCTCGGCCTGGTGGATAAGATAGGCACCCTCCGCGAGTGTATCGCCGCCATAGCCGGCAAGGTAGGCCTCAAAGACACCGAGGTCGTGTCATACCCCGATGTGGAGCCTGACATCTTCGTCGCCATAGCCAAGCAGCTGCAAGACGCAAATGCCGCCGCTTACGCCGCCGGCATCGACAGCAACACATTGCGCCAAATCAACTACATACGCCGACTGCTCACCGCCAATCACATTCAGGCACGCATCTCGCCGATAGTAGTGTACTGATACACATACGCGCCGCATCGCCACACTAACACCCCTATATTAAGATCGTTTCTGCCAAGTGACATCTCATCAATTCATACAAAAAGCCATCTTGCTTCCCTGCTCCAAGGTGTATGGGGCAGCGATGTACCTGCGCAATAAGTGTTTTGACTGGGGCATTCTCAAGCAGAACGAATTTGATGTACCCATCATCTCTGTGGGCAACCTCGCCGTCGGGGGCACCGGCAAGACCCCGCACGTGGAGTATATCGTGGAGGCGCTGCGCTACAGCTATCATATCGCCGTGCTCAGCCGCGGCTATAAACGTCACACTCGCGGCTTCATCGTGGCGTCGCGGCGCTCCACGCCCCGCGATATCGGCGACGAGGCATATCAGCTCTACAATAAATTCAACGGCCAGGTGCTCACCGTGGTGTGTGAAGAACGCACCAAAGGCATAGAAGAAATACTGCGCATCGACCCCGATGTCAACCTGATAGTGCTCGACGATGCCTTCCAGCATCGCTATGTCAAGCCCACAGTGTCGGTCGTCGTCACCGAATACAACCGGCCGTTCTACAACGACAAGATGCTCCCCTACGGGCGTCTGCGAGAGCCGGCTCGCGGCATCAACAGAGCCGATATCGTGGTAGTGACCAAATGCCCCGATGAGGTATCTGCCCTTGACAACCGCCTCGTCATCAAAAACCTGGAGCTGTTTCCATACCAGAAGCTGTTCCTATCCCGCTTTGTGTATCAGGGCCTTACGCCATTGTTCCCCGAGAATGTCACGGCGCCCGCCGCACTCGAATGGCTCACCCACAGCGACTCGGTGCTCGCCATCGCCGGCATCGGCAACCCCAAGCCCTTCATACGCTACATCAAGAGCTTTATGGCGGTCACCAAGGTCAACATCTTCAGCGACCACCACTACTTCACACGCAAAGACCTCGACCTGATAAGACGGCGCTATGACTCGCTCAAAGGCAACCGCCGCATCATCATCACCACCGAAAAAGACGCCGTCAGGCTCGCAACTAACCCCTACTTCCCCCACGACCTCAAGGCCGTGACTTACTTCCTGCCGATAAAGGTAGATGTGGCGCTCTCGGCCGACAACAAATCATTTATCGACACGCTGCGGCAAGCCATCAATGCCCACAAGCGTTGACGCCGCTGCGCTCCCCCTCCATCAGGATACATACTCACAATCAACACATATAATTTACATCAAACATCATTAACCCCTATACCACTATGATTGAAAAAATACGGCAGACTGCCTCTTTCCTGCAAGCACGCGTCAATGATATGCCCGACACCGCCATCATTCTCGGCACCGGCCTCGGCGCCCTCGTTGACTACATTGAGGATAAGCAGTTTATCCCTTACAGCGAAATACCCAACTTCCCCATCTCCACGGTCGAGGGCCACTCCGGCAATCTCATCTTCGGCACTCTCGGCGGCAAGCGCGTCATGGCCATGCAAGGACGCTTTCACTACTACGAGGGATATGACATGAAGCAAGTCACCTTCCCCGTGCGCGTGATGAAGGCGCTCGGCATCAACACCCTCTTTGTCTCCAACGCTGCCGGCGGCATGAACAAGGAGTTCCGCGTAGGCGATGTGATGGTCATCACCGACCACATCAACCTCTTCCCCGAAAACCCGCTCCGCGGCAAGAACTACAACGAGCTGGGCCCGCGCTTCCCGGCAATGACCGAGGCTTATGACCACAAACTCATAGCCCTGGCCGACGAGATAGCAGCCCAAAAAGGCATACGCCTGGTGCACGGCGTGTATGTAGGCACCCCCGGCCCCACCTTTGAGACGCCCGCCGAATATGAGTACTTCCGCGTTATCGGCGGCGATGCCGTGGGCATGTCCACCGTGCCTGAGGTGATAGTCGCCAACCACGCCTCGATGCGCGTGTTCGGCGTGTCGGTAATCACCGACCTCGGCGGCAAAGATGTGACGCAAGTGCCCACTCACGAAGAGGTGCAGCAGGCGGCAGAGCTCGCCCAGCCTAAGGTGGTGGAAATCATGCGCGAACTCGTAAAGCAAGCCTGACGCCCTGACGCTATGACCGAAATATCTACATTAGGCGAGTTTGGGCTGATAGAGCATATCACGCGCGATATCAAGCTCGTGCAGAGCTCCTCGCTGCGCGGCATCGGCGATGATGCCGCCGTGATGAGCTATCCCGACACCCGGGTGCTGATGACTACTGACCTGCTCCTGGAGAATGTGCACTTCAGCCTCGCCTATGTGCCCTTGAAGCACTTAGGCTACAAAGCTGCCGTGGTCAACTTCTCCGACATTTATGCCATGAATGGCACGCCCCGGCAAATCACCGTGTCGCTCGGCATCTCCAAGCGCTTCACCGTGGAGCATATCGAGGAGCTGTATAGCGGCATCAGACTCGCCTGCGACATCTATGGCGTAGATATAGTGGGCGGCGACACCACAGCCTCGCATCAAGGCCTCGTAATCTCTATCACCTGCATCGGCGATGCACGCCCCGACGACATCGTCACCCGCGACGGCGCTCGCAACACTGACCTCATCTGCGTCTCCGGCAACCTTGGCGCCGCTTATATGGGTCTGCAGCTCCTCGAGCGAGAGCGCATCGCCTCGGCCGGCAACAAAGACTTCGAGCCGGCCTTCGCCGGTAAAGAGTACATCATAGAGCGGCAGCTCAAGCCCGAAGCGCGGCGCGACGTTGTCAAGGCACTCGCCGACGCCGGCATCAAGCCCACCGCCATGATGGATGTCAGCGACGGCCTCTCCTCAGAGCTGCTCCACATCTGCAAGCAAAGCCGCTGCGGCTGCCGCATCTACGAGGACCGCATTCCCATCGACTACCAGACCGCTGTGATGGCAGAGGAAATCAATATGAACCTGGTCACTGCTGCCCTTAACGGCGGCGAAGACTACGAGCTGCTTTTCACCGTGCCGCTCACTGACCACGACAAGGTCAGCGCCATAGAGAGCGTCAAGGTCATCGGATACATCACCAAAGAAGAAGACGGCTGCGCTATGATCACGCGCGATGGCGCCGAGATGACTCTCCGCGCCCAAGGCTGGAACCCCCTCAAATAGCCCGGCGGCATCTGCATTGCCG
>JAEDNZ010000014.1 GCA_016302215.1 Muribaculaceae bacterium | reverse complement strand
ATGTTTGCGCCGATAAAGTTGAACGTCCAGCCCATTTCCTTAAGCTCGCTGATGAGTTTGAAGATGCGACTGTGATCAAAATGCGTTGACGAGTTTTCATAGCCATCGGTTATGATGGTGACCACGGCGGTGGCGTCTTCGTGAGTCGAGGCTATGGCTTTGAGGTCAATGAGGGTGGCTCCAACAGCATCGTAGAGCGGCGTGTTGCCCCATGGCTGATAGTCGGCGCCGGTGATATGCTTGGCGCTGAGGGTGTCAGCGTTTTTGCATAAATAGCGAGAGCGCACGGGGCCGCCATCTTGAAAGGCGTAGATTGACATGAACGAGCGCTGGTCATCGGCGTGTTTCTGCTGTATGGCTTTAGCTACGTTGATTACTTCGTTGCATCCGCTGATGGTGGAGTTTGTGCAACCGCTCATAGAGCCGGACTCGTCGAGGATGATAAGATTGAAGACGGTGGTTTTTACGTTGTCGTTGTTCATAATTGTAGGTGTTTTATTGGGTTAATTAAAAGTTGAATATGTCTTTAGTAGAGCCGTCGTCGCTGTCTTCGGGGTTTTTATTGTCGCAGAAGGAGAATAGACGACGGTGACGCGTGGCCGATTTTAGCGAGCGACATTCCTTTGTAACAGATATTATGCAGGCATCGGCATCATCGCAGGCATCGTCATCATTGCAGGCATCGGCATCAACAATCATGCCGCTCTGCATAACTTTGCGCGAGAAGTTGCGTCGGTCATAGGTGGTGTTGTTGATAGCCTCATACACGCGCCGCAGCTCATCGATGGTGAAAACCTTGTCGAGAAGATTGAAGGCGATGGGCCGCACACGCAATATCTCGCGCAAATGTTCGTGAGCCGCTTTTATTATAGCCTCGTGGTCAAACGCCAGTGGCGGCAATTCGTTGCTGTCAAACCACATGGCGTTGTTGGCGTCATCGCCGGCGGCGATGCGATACGCCTCGGGGCGCACCAGCGCCACGAAGGCCACGGTGACCACTCTGCCGCGCGGGTCGCGGTCGGTGGTGCTGAACACTCTGAACTGCTCGATGTAGATGTCGCGGATACCGGTCTCCTCCATGAGCTCGCGGCGCGCACACTCGTCGATGGTCTCGTCCATGCGCATAAATCCGCCGGGCAGCGCCCAATAGCCCTTGTAAGGCTCGATGCCGCGCTCTATGAGCAGCAACTTGAGAGCCTGGCCGTCAAAGCCGAAGATTACGCAGTCAGCGGTGAGCGCCGGGCGTGGATACTTGTATGTGTAGCTGTCGGTCATGATGTTGATATTGTTTTTTATGTTGATGCGTTATTTTGACGCAAAGTTATAACAAGAAATTGAACAATCCAAATATTTTGCGTCAAAAATACGCATAAAGGTCAAATTTAACCAATATTAATGATTGCGGCTTGGTGTACAATAAAATAATGGCTACCTTTGCCAGTGAAATTGGTGTGCAACAAGATTGGGACTCTGCCACGCAAGGCCGAGTTTCAATTGTTTTTTGTCGCATATCAAATCCTTAAAAAGAATACAATAAAAACAAATCAATAATCAACTAAAACACTAAAAACTACCGCCATGGCTATCACCTACATGACCAAGGAAGGTTACAAGAAAAAAATGGAAGAAATCGCTTACCTCGAAAACGTAAAGCGACCGGAAATATCACGAGCTATCGCCGAAGCGCGCGATAAAGGCGACCTCTCGGAGAATGCCGAATACGATGCCGCCAAGGAGGCGCAAGGCATGCTGGAGATGAAAATCTCGCAGCTGAAGGACCTCGTGGCCAATGCTCGCATCTTAGACGAGAGCAAGCTCAACTGCGACGAGGTGCAGATACTCAACCGCGTGAAAATCAAAAACGTGTCCAATGGCCAGACTATGGAATACACCATCGTGGCTGACTCGGAGGCTAATCTCAGAGAGAAAAAAATAGCTTCATCGACACCTATCGCTCAGGGCCTGCTCGGCCATAAGCTCGGCGATGTGGTAGATATCAAGGTGCCGTCGGGCATGATGAAGTTTGAGATTGTGGAAATCAACCTCTGATAAGCATAATACTTCACATATATATTATATAGATATATACTATGGCATCGATTTTCTCAAAGATAGTAGCGGGTGAGATACCCTCATATCGCATTGCTGAAGACGAGCATTATTATGCTTTCCTTGACATCAATCCGCTCGCTGAGGGTCACACACTCGTCATACCCAAGCGCGAGGTGGATTATATCTTTGACCTCACTGACGACGAATATGCCGGTCTGCAGCTCTTTGCCAAGCGCGTGGCCGCCGCCATCAAGGCTGCTATACCGTGCCGCAAGGTGGGCGTGGCAGTGCTGGGCCTCGAGGTGCCCCACGCACATATCCATCTGGTGCCCATCACCAAGGAGTCGGATATGGACTTTCACAATAAGCACACCTTCCCGGCTGACCGCATGACCGATGTTGCGCGCGCCATCAGCGAGAAGTTTGTGTGAAGTCATCACTGACACCTCACGTTACTCACACCACCACACCATCTCCACCACTATCTAATTCCTGATTACAGCAATGAAAAGAATATTCAATACTATACTTACAGCGTTGATTATGATACTGCTCTTTGCCTGCAACAAGCAGCAAGGGTGGATCATTGATGGCACCATAGCCGATGGTGCCGGGCGCAAAGTGGCGCTCGAGGGCTTCAACAACGGCTATTGGTATGTGATAGACTCGCTGACGGTGGGCGACGACGGCGCTTTTGCCTATAAGGCTTCGGCTCCGGCGCCTTATCCCGACATCATGCGCCTGACGCTCGATGGCGCGAGCATCTACTTTCCTATTGACTCCATTGACCATGTCAGCGTGACTGCCACCGCTGACTTCGGCTCGGATTATACTCTTAGCGGCACACCGCTGGCCGAGAGTATCCACGCCATTGACGCGCTGATAGCAGAGCGCGCCGCCGCCGTGGGCGAGGCCGCACTGCCTGCTGACAGTGTCCTTAAGACGAGTCTCGCCAACATCATCGTGGCCGACACCACGGCCATCGCCGGATATTATATCGTGAATAAGTCAGTGGGCGGTCGGCCGCTTTACGACCTGACCACACGTCGCGACCTGCGCGTGTTTGGTGCTGTGGCTCAGCGCTTCACAATGTCGCGCCCCGACGACCCTCGCACCGCCTATCTCTCAAAGGTGTATCTCACGGCGCGCGCCAAGACCAGCCCGGCAGCAGCTCAGCAGGAGACCGTGGTAGAGGTGCCGCAGGCCGGCCTCATCGACATCGTGCGCTATGACAGCCGCGGCGCTCGCCACTCCCTGGCCGAAGAGGCAGCAAAGGGTGGGGTGGTCATACTCAGCTTCACCGACTATGGGCTCGACCGCTCGCCGGCATACAATGTGATACTCAACACGGTGTATGAGAAGTATCGCGCTCAGGGGCTGCAAATCTATCAGCTGGCCTTTGACCAAGACGAAGTGAGCTGGAAGCAGACCGCGCGCAACCTGCCGTGGATTACGGTGTGGAATGCCACCACCGATGGCGCTCAGGTGCTGCTTGACTATAACATAGGCGACCTGCCCACCACTTACATCATAGACCGCACCGGCTCTATCGCCGAGCGCGTCAATGACCCCACGCAGATAGCTGCTGCCGTGGCGCGTCATATCTAATTTGCAACGGTTAATCTATTAATAATATGGTCAACTTTGATTATCAGACGCCCACGCGGCTCATCTTCGGCCGCGGCGTGGTAGCCGAGAAGCTGCGCGATGTCATGGCTCAATATGGCCCTCGCGTGCTCATTACTTACGGTGGCGGCAGCATCAAGCGCAGCGGCCTCTATGACCAAGTCATTGACTTGCTCGCCGATAAAGAGATTTACGAGCTGCCGGGCATTGCTCCTAACCCGAAGTTTAATCCGAGCGTGATAGATGGTGTGCGCCTCTGCAAGGAGCACTCCATTGACGTGATACTCGCCGTGGGCGGCGGCAGCGTGCTTGACTGCACCAAGGCCATCGCCGGCGCTGCGTGTTCCGATGCCGACCCCTGGGACGTGGTCACCGGCAAAGTGCCAACCCTGAGCGCCATACCCATCGTGGATATCATCACTCTGGCGGCCACCGGCTCGGAGTATGACTCCGGCGCGGTAATCTCACGCACCGAGACATGCGACAAGCTCGCATATTTCTCGCGCCATGTGTTCCCGGCGGTGTCGTTCATTGACCCTACTTACACCTTCACCTTGCCCGTGAAGCAGACCTTAGCCGGCATCGCCGACTGCATCAACCACATCATGGAGCAGTACTTCTGCAGCGAACACATCATGATGAACGATGCGTTTATGACCGGCGCCGTGCGTTCGCTCGTGGCCAATGTCAAGAAGGTGCTCGCGCAGCCTGACAATTATGATGCTCGCGCCGAGATATTCTATGCCACGACGCTGGGGTGCAACGGCATCTATGCCCTTGGCAACTCAGCCGGCGGCTGGCCTATGCACGCCATAGAGCATGCGCTGTCAGGCCACTACGACATCACTCACGGCGAAGGACTGGCAATAATCACGCCGCGGTGGATGGCGCATATCTTGCGCTGCACCGAGGGCGAGCTGCATGAGCAAGCTGTGGAGCGCGTCACCTCATTTGGTCGTGATGTCTTCGGCACCACCACTGCCGCTGAGAGCATCGCCGCCATTCACGACTTCTATAAGAGCATAGGCATACCTATGACCCTGCACGATGTGTGCATCGATGACAGCCGCATCGACGAGATGGCTCACCATGTGGCCGTCAACGAGGGTCTTGAACACGCATGGGTGCCGCTGCACGAGGCTGACATCGCAGCCATCCTTCGCGACAGCCTCTAAGTTCGGCAATAGCGCGGTATTATACCACCAAAGGGCGCCCCTCAGCGTTAACTACAGCGAGGGGCGCCCTTTGGGCGTGATATGGGGCGGCGTCAGTCCGTAGGCGCGGTGGCGTGATACTCGATGATGCCGGGCATGGAGTTGCGCACGGCCTTGGCTATGGTGATGCCAAAGTCAGCGGCTGCCTTGGCCAGCACGTCGCGGTAGAGCATACACACACTGCCCACAAAGCAGATGGGCTGCTGCTTGTAGTTGTAGGCAGCGATGTTGCGCGTGAAAAAGCGCATAAACGCGGCATATACCAGCTGATAGACGTAGGCGTTGTCAAGATGCTCGGCGAGAAATTCGGAGTATCGAGCTAAGGCGCGGTTGGGCAGCGGGTTTGAATACACGGCGTCCATCAGCATGGGTGGTGTTACATTATACTTCTCATAGAAAGCATCGACGAGAGTCTTTGGAGCGAGCCCCTTGAGCATATCGGCGATGAAATTTTTGCCGAGATAAGCCCCCGAGCCTTCATCACCGAGGACATATCCCAGGGGCGCCACCGTCTTGATGATCTCCTTGCCATCGTAGAGACACGAGTTAGAGCCGGTGCCGAGGATGCAGGCCAGGCCGGGCTGATGCACGAGCAAGCCGCGAGCGGCACCGAGCAGGTCGCTGTTGACCGTCACCGGGGTCTTGAACTGCGCCACGAGCGATGACTCCATCGTCTTGCATTTGTCCTGAGTGGCGCAGCCGGCGCCGTAAAAATACACGTGCTCCCAGCGGCGGCGGAAAAAAGCTTCGGGCAGCTCGAGACGTATGCTGTGCGATATCTCGCGCCGCGATTGGAAGTATGGGTTCATGCCGGAGGTGTAGGCGTGCTCGATGACGGTGGCTCCATCTATGAGCGCCCATTCGGTGCGGGTGCTGCTGCTTTCGGCTATAACTTTCATATTGAGAGTGGATTATCAGATGTAGTAATAAGTGAATATTATGCTTTTGGAGGGTTGGAAATAGTCTTGGTGTGGCGATGTGTCAGTAGCCCTTGCGATACTTTTCTTGGTCAGCATCATCGAGGATGCTCATATATGAGGCATAGCGCGACTGCGCAATGCGGCAGTCAGCTAATGCTTCGAGCACGGCGCATCCGGGTTCGTGAGTGTGGGTGCAGTTGCGAAACCTACATTCCTTTGACAGCTCAAAAATCTCGGGGAAGAAATGCGCCACCTCGTTGCGGTCAAAGTCGATGGTGCCAAATCCTCTTATGCCCGGGGTGTCAATGATAGCGCCGCCGCCGTCGAGGTCATACATCTCGGAGAATGTGGTGGTGTGCATGCCGGTGTCATGGGCGTCGGAGATGGCGGCCGTGCGCAAGTTGAGGCCTGGAATTAGCCTGTTGATAATCGATGACTTGCCCACGCCGCTGTTGCCCGAGAGCAGCGTCACCTTGGAGGCGAGCTCCTGCCGCAGGGTGTCGAAACCCTCGCCGGTGGCGGCCGATACGGCCACCACGGTGTATCCTATCGAGCGGTAGAGGTATGTCACGGCGTCGAGTAGCTCTGCGTTGTCGGGGTCATCAATGAGGAGGTCAATTTTGTTGATGACCAGAATAGCCGGCACATCGTAGGCTTGAGCTGTGGCGAGAAAGCGGTCAATGAAGGTGGTGGAGGTGGAGGGGTGGGCGAGCGTAGCCACCAGCATAGCGCGGTCAATGTTTGACGCTATAATGTGCGCCTCCTTGGAGAGGTTGCTCGCGCGGCGTATGATATAGTTGCGTCGCGGCTTGATGTCCTTGATAAAGGCTATCTCGCCGGTGTTGGTGGGCGTGATAGAGACCTCATCGCCCACGGCTACGGGGTTGGTGATGCGTATGCCGCGTATGCGATAGCTGCCCGCCATCTTGCATTTGACTTCGGCGTGTGAGCCATGCAGGCGCACCACATAGTGGGCGCCTGTGTTTCGTATTACTATGCCGGTGTTGTCGCTCATTGCTTGGTCATTGTGACGGCGCAAAGTTACGACTTTTAGCGTTAACGTGCAAACTTAACGATAATGTAACCAAAATGATTTAAAAATGATATGTCGCTACAATACCTTTGCAGCGAGAAAAGTAAGATAGAGTAAACGTCAACTCACACACTAATATATTATACTTAATACCAAGATGGTGCAATTTCTAAGATTTATTTTAGCAGCATTTTTTTTAATTCCGACACTTGCCTATGCCGAGACCCTCGGCGGCAACGTCACCGACGCCACTGACAGCGAGCCCATCATCGGCGCTGCTGTCAGCGTTGTCGGCACCCGCTATGCCACAGTAACTGACATTGACGGCCACTACGAGCTGTCGTTGCCTCGCGGCGAATATAGCGTAGAGGTTAAGTATTTAGGTTATGATGACCTAAGTAAGCAAATCAAGATAGACGGCGGCGCCGACGTGACGGCCGACTTTGTGATGACGCCCTCGCGCCAATCGCTCAACGAGGTGACCGTGACCACGGCGGCGCGGCGCAATAGCGAGGTGACGCAAATCCACGCCCAGCGCAGCAGCCTCGTGGTGCAGAGCGGTGTCTCAGCACAGCTGATAGCGCGCACACAGGATAAAGACGCGTCAGAGGTGATACGCCGCGTGCCCGGCATCTCGGTCATTGACGAGAAGTTTGTGATGGTGCGTGGCTTGTCGCAGCGATATAATAATGTGTGGCTTAATGGCGGTGCCGTGCCCAGCTCTGAGGCCGACACGCGAGCCTTCTCTTTTGACATCATCCCCGGCACTCAGCTTGACAATATAGTAGTGGTCAAGAGCCCGGCGCCGGAGTATCCCGCTGACTTCTCGGGCGGCTTCATCCTTGTGAATACCAAGCAGCTGCCAACGCAGCGCGGGCTGAATGTGTCGTTGGGCTTAGGTGTCAATGACCGCACACACTTTAAGGATTTCTTACACTCGCGCGGCAGCTCCACCGATTGGCTCGGCTTTGACAATGGCTTGAGACATCTCGATGCCGGCATGACGTCGCCTCTTAAGGCATATCCGGGCTATGACACCGGTGCTAACCCACGCATCGATGTGCTTGGCAACGGCCTCAATAACGACTGGACCCTGCGCACATCTACACCCTGGGGCGATATCAAGTTTAATGCGTGCTATAATGACACGTGGGCTGTAGCCGGCGATGCCAAGCTGGGCTTGATAGCGGCATTGCTTTATAACAACACCTATCGCACCGTGCTCGATATGACCAATTCGCTCTATGGACCCTATGACGTGGCCAACGGCAAGTCAGTGACGCTGCGTAGCGCCACCGACGACAGCTACAGCCACGAGGCGCGCCTTGGCGCGATGCTCAATTTGTCGCTCTTCTGCCGCGACCGCCGACACACCATAGAGTGGAAAAATATCTTCAACCAAATAGGCAAGGACAAGTACAGCGAGCGTATGGGATTTAATGCCCAGCCTGACAACATCAACGATATGGAGTATTATTACACTTCGCGCAGCACTTACAACACCCAATTTACGGGCAAGCATATATTCGATGCCGACCGCATTGACTGGAGCCTCGCATACTCGTATGCCAACCGCGAGATGCCTGACCGCCGTCTGATACAACGCACTGACCGCACCGAGCAAACCATGGGCATCTATCGCATCAGCCGCGAGTTTTCGCACCTGGCCGAGCACATCGCCTCGCTTAGCGTCAACTACAAGCGCGACCTCACCATAGGCTCGCTCGCGCCCACCATCAAAGCCGGCATTTACGGCGAATATCGCACGCGCCGCTATCGCACACGCCAGCTGCAGTATGGCTGGCAGCCTGACAACACATTGCCCGCCGGATTTATGTTCTTTGACGATGTGCCTAATACAGTGCTCATTGACGAAAACTATGGTCCTGACAAGCTCTACATCTACGAGGAGGTCAATTACCTCAATAATTACAATGCCAAAGCAGGCCAGATGGCCGGATATGTGGGCGTGAATGTGCCTTATCGGGCGTTTGACTTCTATGTGGGAGCGCGTTACGAGTTTATGCGCCAGGTGCTCAGCCTCAACACCTTGCAGTATCAGGAAAGCCTTCACGACACACGCTATGACTATAGCGACATATATCCGTCAGCCAATATCACCTATCACCTCACCGAGGGTCATCAGCTCAGAGCAGCCTATGGGCGCTCTACCAACAGGCCTGAGTTTAGAGAGCTGTCGCCGTCGGTATTCTATGATTTTGACCTCGGCAGCGATGTGATGGGCAACTATGACCTCAAGGCCGCCTACATTGACAATGCCGACTTGCGCTATGAGTGGTATCCGAGCGATGGCGAGCAAGTGTCGCTGGCTCTCTTCTACAAGCATTTCAGCAACCCCATAGAGTGGACCTACACCGTGGCCGGCGGCACTGACCTTATATACTCCTTTGTCAATGCACGCGGAGCCGATAACTACGGCATAGAGATAGACATACGCAAAAACCTGGGCTTCATAGGGCTGCCTGACTTCTCGCTCTCGCTCAATGGTTCGCTGATAAAGAGCAAGGTGCGCTTTGATGCCGGCACTAACAATATTGACCGCCCCATGCAAGGCCAGTCGCCATACTTGATTAACTGCGGACTGTTCTATAACAACAAGCGCTATGGTTGGGACGTAGCAGCCCTGTACAACCGCATTGGCCGTCGCATCATAGGCGTGGGCAACCGCTACGGCACCGCCGATGACGGCACCGCGCGTAATATTCCCAACTCATACGAGATGCCGCGCGATGTGGTGGATCTGTCAGTGGCAAAACGCTTCGGCAAGTGGCAGGTCAAAGCCGCCGTGCGCGACCTAATAGGCGAGAAAGTCACCTTCATGCAGTTTGAGGACGTCACCACTGCTGATGGCAAGGTCAACACCGTGCAGCAGCTGAGCCGCTCATTCAAGCCAGGACGCTCGTTCTCCATCACCGTGGCTTATGACTTATGATAAGCAGGACTATATCAAAAAAAGAATAAGGTGAAAAAGTAAAAAACATTGTTTCATCAATCAAAATTTTATGAAAGCTAACTATTTCAAACACAGTGTGGCCCTCATGGCAGGGCTGGCTTTGGCGATGAGCGCCTCGTTGACGGCATGTTCGTCAGAAGATGACCCCGAACCGCAACCCAAACCCCAGGAAGACCCCGAGGTCACCTACAAAGGCAATGTGGCATATAGCACGGGCCTCGTCTTCAACAACGGCACCGAGCTGGGCAATGGCGCGCAGCACTATCACTTCACCGGCGATGTCACTCTCGAGCGTGGCACATATCTGCTCAAAGGCTGGATCTATGTCGATGAAGGCGCAAAGCTGCGCATCCCGGCCGGCACCATCATCAAGGGCGATAAGCAGACGATGGCTGCCATCATCGTGGAGCCCGGCGGATACTGCGAGATGAACGGCACACAGTCAGAGCCGGTTGTGCTCACCTCGGCGCAGCCTGCCGGTCAGCGTCGGCCGGGCGACTGGGGCGGACTTATCATCTGTGGCAAGGCTCCTAACAACCAAGGCACTCAGCAGATCGAAGGCGGCCCCACTACCATCCACGGAGGCGATAACGCCGCTGATAATTCGGGTATCTATCGCTATGTGCGTGTAGAGTTTGCCGGCTTCCCCTTCGACACCGATAAGGAAATCAATGGCATCACCTTCGGCTCAGTAGGTAGCGCCACCACCGTAGATCACCTGCAGGTATCTTACTCTAACGATGACTCCTTTGAATGGTTTGGCGGTAGCGTCAACTGCTCAAATCTGGTAGCATACAAAGGCTGGGACGATGACTTTGACACTGACAATGGCTTCTGCGGCAATGTGCAATACTGCCTCGCAGTGCGTGACCCGCGTATCGCCGATACTTCGCAATCAAACGGTTTTGAGAGCGACAACAATGCCAGCGGTGCCGAGACCACACCCTTCACCACGGCACGCTTCAGCAACATCACCCTCATCGGCCCGGCTACTGCCAAAAACGCCGATTTTGTCAACAGCGCTGACTTTATCACCGCCGGCGATTTATATCCCGACAATGGCTCCAAACTGGGCAAATTCCAGTCTGCAATGCAGATACGCCGCAGCAGCAAGCTCAATATCACCAACTGTGTGGCCGTCGGCTTCCCCATCGGCTTAATCATTGACGGCGAGAAAGGCAACACCGTGCAGTATGCACGCGCAGGCGAGTTTGCCGTCAGCAACACTATCTTTGCCGGCATGGGCATCATCGGCTCTGACAAGAACAAACTCTATGAGGACTATCTCTATGACTACGCCTCAGGCACTGAAGATCGCAATCAGGTGTCATACTCTCACACCTTCTTTGTCAGCAATGTTTCAAACCGCGTTGCCGCCGAGGCCGAGCTTGGCTTGAGTGACCCCGCCGGCGTAGGTCAAAACTATTGCCCGGCATCGGAGATATCTGATGGCAAAGGCTCGTATATCGGCGCTTTCAAAAACAGCAATGATAACTGGCTCGCCGGATGGACTAACTTTGACCCGCAGAACACAGCCTACTAATAACCTATGGCCTATACTGACATAATCCTCTAATAATCAATCTTAAACCAACGGCGGCGCATTGTGTCATAGAAATCAGCGCCGCCGTAAATTTTTTGATATTTTTGTGTATTGCTTAAATGATTGATTATCAGTGGGGTATGCTCGTAGCTCTGAATTGCCGGGTAAAAAATATGCTGAAAAACTATGCTATTTGCAATAATTTTTGTAAATTTGCAGCCAAATTGGAAGAAAGATAATCGTAAACCGAAATTTACTTACGTCTAACAAAAGGTAAAGAATTATGAACACAGAAGTAATCGGAACCTATGCAGGCGCTGTTTGGGAAGCGCTCAACGGAAACGGCACTCTCACCGTGAAACAGCTTAAAAAAGCTACCAAGCTCAAAGACAAAGAGGTATTTGCCGCTCTCGGTTGGCTTGCTCGCGAAGGCAAGGTCGCAATCGCTGTAAATGCTGCTGACGAGAAAGAGCTTGATGTAACTCTGCTCTAATAGCACTACGGCAAATCAGTACTTATAGACAATAGTCTCACACTCTTAGATAAAAATCTCAGGCTCTGCTTGAGATTTTTTTATGCCTCGCACCGCAGGCATCGCCTCTCAATGCTATGAGGTCTTTGCAAATCTGATTTTGCGGTGTGAAAAAAAGTGTGTATCTTTGTAGCACATTTGGCAAGCT
The DNA here is from genome assembly GCA_016302215.1 of Muribaculaceae bacterium. GTDB lineage: Bacteria > Bacteroidota > Bacteroidia > Bacteroidales > Muribaculaceae > CAG-873. The sequence goes on along the minus strand of JAEDNZ010000014.1, from coordinate 6,720 downwards.
CGCCGAGCTATGATGTGCCCGTAGTTCAATGGATAGAATAAAGGATTCCGGTTCCTTCGATTAGGGTTCGACTCCCTACGGGCATACAAATTTTTTAATACACATATCATAAAACAAGCAGCCCCGATTCATCACGAGTCGGGGCTGGTGTATTTAATGAAAGTTAGTCAATTACTGTATGTTGCTGTTTTCGCTGTGTTCTGACTATATGACGTGTCAAGCGGCTGAAGGTTTAATGATGCTTTAAAAATTAACACAGCTTAACACACCCGTAATCCTTTCATGATAATATCGGCGAAAGTCTGTGGCGATTTGAATATCACATCGGCACCATTGGCGCGCAGCTCTTCGTCAGGGATGGGCCCGGTGACGAGGCCCACGGTGAAGATGCCGGCATCTGAAGCGGAGCGCACTCCCAGTGGGGCGTTATCTACGGCGATAGCCTCGTCGGCGCTGACGCCTGCCATCTCCAAGCCTTTGAGGAACGGCTCGGGCGAGGGCTTGCCGTGGGTGACATTGCGGGCGGTGACGCATCGCTCTGCGGGGAATGCGCCGGGGAAGTCGCGCGCCAGCCGCTCAATGAGCGACATCTGCCCGGAGCCGGTGACGAGCACCGGGGTGATGCCGGCGCCCAGCAGCGCGGCCACCATCTGTTGCATAGGCTTGAAGGGTAGGGGCTCGGGCAGCTCTTTGAAGTATTGTGTCTTGATGGCGTAGAGGCGGTCGGCCTCTTCGGGCTCTATGCCGTGGCCGTAGGCGCGATTGAAGATGATATTGAGTGTGGAGCGGCCCGTGCGGCCTTCATATAGGAAAAGCTCTTCGCGCGTGGCTTTGATGCCCAGCTCGGTGACCATGCGCAGCCACGCATCGGCGTGGTTGCCCATAGAGTCATAGAGCGTGCCGTCCATATCGAAGAGTATGGCTTTGGGGCGTATGGCGAGGCGCATATCGGTGTCGCCTTGGTGAGAGTCAGGGGTTATGTATTGGGGTTTCATTTTACGGTGTTGGTGTCGTCAGGCATCGTGGCCTCGGCGTTAGTCGTCGTCGGTGATGTCGGTTGTGACTTGCGGCGTTTTGATTTGGATTTCTTTGCTGATTTCGTGTCGGTTGACGCAGCAGGCTGTGGCGGTGCTTCGATTAGGCCTTCGTTGATGAGCATCAGCGAGTCGGCCGCTGAGATGGTGTCGGTGCTGTCATTGTCAGTGGTGATAGCTGACCGCCGTGGGCGTCGCTTGATATCGAGGGTGGAGAATTTGGCACGGCTGACACCGCGGCGGAATACGCCCTCTATCTGATTAATGAGGTTGATGCGAGTGGTGTCAGTGGCGGCGCTGATGCTGCGTGCCGTCTTCTCGTTGAAGCGCGCTTTGCCGAGCCTGATTTTGAAGTCGTCGGCGTTACCTTTGATGGTGATGCCGAATTTGAAGGGTATAGGCGATTTCAGCACTGCCACATGGTAGTCAAAATTCATGGCGAGGTCATTAGAGCCTTGCACGCCCAGTCTATATCTGTCAAAGTTGAAGATGAAGGGGTATAGTTGCAGCATATTGTCTTTGACGGTAAGCTCTACGCTCATGCTGTCAATCATATTGCGGTTTTTATTCTTGAAGAGGAGCCACTTGCTGATGGTCTTAAACGTCTCCTGGTCAATGACGGTGAGCGAGTCGCCGCGCAGCTGCACTGCGGCGTTGAGGCTGGGTAGCACCATGTTCATATTGCGGTCAATATCCGCGGTGGCGGCAATGTCGGCATTGATGATGCCGCTGAAGTCGCGCATAATGGGCATGATGGAGTCAAGCGCCGGCATCAGCGTCATGAAGCGGTCTATGTCAAAGCGCTTCACCAGGAGGCCGAAGCCGAATTTTATGTCGGAGACTTTCGGAGCCGAGTATAGTGCTGACAGCTCGATAGAGCCTATGTCTGACGAGGCGCGCAGCCTGTTGAGGTTGACAGCTCCATCGTAGAGGTTGAGCTCGCCTCTGAAGCGGTGGAGGAGTAAGTCGGCATAGATGATATTGCGTGCTTTCACCCTGATTTGGCCCTCGATGTTGGTGGGTATGAGCAGGGGGGTGACCGTAGCGGTGTCGGCAATGACGGGCGCCACGGGGGCGGCGCTGTTTTCGCCGCCATCGTCGTCGTCATCGCCCGTGGCATCGTTATATGCCGAGCCACGGAATGTGGCATCGGCGAGTTGGTTGATGTCAATGGTGTCAGATGTCACATTGAATTGGAGCTTGAGATTTTGCCGGCGTGAGCGCGAGGTGAGACTGCGGCTGATGTTGGAGATATTGCCGCTGATGGTGAGGTCTGTGCGGCCTACTTTGTATGTGATGCTGTCAAGCCAAATGCTGTCGTTGTTAAATGACAGGTTGAAGTTGCGTATCCTGTTGCGCAGCGGGAAGTATGGGGTGCGCAATCCGGCACGTTTGGCTTTGAGGCTGCCGGCGAAACGCCAGTCGCGCAGCAGTCGGCGCGTGTCATCATCGGTGCCCCAGTCGATTTTCTCGGTGGAGTCGTTGGCGGCGGCAGCGGCGCGCGCTCGGCGGCGCTCGGCGCGTGCGATGACCATGGCCGAGTCGGCACTGATGTCAGGGTATATGGCGCTGATTGAGTCGGCGGCGCGCTGCAGGGCTGCCGATATCTTGCGCTGTCGCTTAGGTTGCTTGGCGAGCGAGGCGTTGATATTCACTTGTCGCAGCGAGAGCCTGTTGATATTGTCTTGTGCTCTGAGGCGCTCGGCTTTGAGGTCCATAGTGATGAGCGGCAGTCGCTTATCGCCATCGTTGCGCTTGAGGGTGATATATCCGCCGAGGCCCTGAGAGCGCAGCTTGATAGAGTCGGCCGGCATATTCATATCCAGGCGCGATGTCTGCATCATGGCACCGATGGGTATCACCACATTGCTGTCGCGCGGGTTATATCCACCCTTATTGGCGGTGCCTACACCCATCTTGAGGCCGGCACACTGCATGTCGCAGAGGCTCTGCACCAGCATCGAGGCGGTATCTACTTGCAGCGAGAGCGACAGCAGGCTGTCAACGGCGTGCTCGCCGTGAGTAAATCTGTTGCGTGTGCCGAAGGTGAAGCATGCGTGGCGGGCATATAGGTCAGTGTCTCCGCTGACTATGGTGTCGCTGTCAGAGGCCACCGTCTGCGCCGGCAGATGGCATAGCAAATCATCGGCATCAATGTCGCCGGTGACATACAGGCGGTAAAATCGGCTCGGCGAGAGCATCGAGAGGCTGCCGCGCGCTTGGATGTCGGCGGTGACGCGCCCGCTGATTTTGCCGGGTATCATTTGCGTCAATATAGGTGGCAGCTGCGACAGATTGCAGCGGCCGTGCAGCCGGGCATCAAAGGTAGGGTCTGATAGTAGTCTGCTCACTGTGGCGTCAAGCGTCAGGCGTGTGGCCGGGCCGGCAAGCACCATATCGTTGATGCTCACCGATGCTGCATCGAGGTTGTTGCCGCGGAGGGTGACACCTATATTGGCGCCTATGCTCTCAAAGCGCATGGCGCCGCTGCGGAAGTGGCCCGGTGGTATGGCCAGGGCAATAGTGGCGTGAGGTATGGTGTCTGTAGCTAAGTCATAGGGGCGGGTGAGCTTGACGCTCAGCGAGGGCTTCAGGTCAGTGCTGAAGGTCTTCTTGATACCGGCATTGTGCATCATCGGCTCGGGCACCATCGCCAATATGTCGGCAAGGTCAGTAGGCGCTAACGAGGCCTCCAGGCGGTCAATGCGCACTGACTGCTCCATATTGACTGCCGTGGCAAAGTCGATATTCACGCAGTGTGCGCTCAGTGAGGCATCGTCAATTGCCACCGTCATAGGGCTGTCAGGGCTCCAGCTGATGCGGCCATCGAAGCCAAAAGGTGCTGTCCGGAGGTTGACCATAGAGAGCAGCGGCGAGCTGACGTCGCCACGGATAGTCACCGCGTAGTATGGCGGCAGGTCATCAGCCTTGGCTTGCGTCATAGCTCCGGCCTCGAGGTCTATGGCCGAGAAGGTGACGCACGCCTCTTGGCCGGCCTCGGCATCGTAGTATCGTATGGGCATAGTTCCCGTGACTCTGAAGCGGTCAATGCTGATGCGCGGCATAGCAGAGGTGGTGGTGTCAGTGGTCTCTGACGGCGCACTCGTGTAGATGTTGTAGTTGCATACCGCCGAGTCGAGTCTTGCGATGGCCACACGCGGGTTGCGCAGCTCGATGTCGCTGAGGGCTATCTGCATACCTGCCGGCGACAGTATCTTGGCTATGTTGATGCCGCCGCTAAAGTGCTCCATGGTCAGGAGCGTGTCAGCATATATCGGCAGCTGCGAGCGCAGCTCGGGCGTGAGACGCTTGATGTCGCGCGCAATGATGGTGAGGCTGTCAACATCAATACGCAGGAAGGGGAAATGAGCCTCCATGTTCAGCTCCACGCGGCCTATGGTCACATCGGCGTTGAGCATCGAATTAGCCATGCGCTGTGCCAGCGGTGTCAGCGCCTCGGGCTTGAGCACGCTCACACAGCACACCAGGGTGCCCCATACGGCAAGAACCGCAGCCATCGCCGTCCACAGCAATATCTTGGTGCACGTTACCAATATGCGCCGCATGCGGCTCTTGCGTCGCGGCGGTTGATTGAGCTGAGAGTCATCTGTAGCCATAGCTGATTGTTTGAGAGTGAATAGCCGTGATATGGAAGCAGGATTGTCGCACCTCGTATTTGACGTAGCATAGGCCTTGCGCCCTGAGGTCATAGATCACCACGGCAAGGAGGTTTTTGAGGTCTTCAAAGGTGCGGCCAACGCCGGGTTTATCATAGATAAATTTTGAAAAGCTGATGTCAAAGGTGGTGCCGTATTGGTGAGCTGACTCTTCGGTGGCATTGGCGTTGACCCTCCGCAGCCGCTGCACGGTGGCGGGCGTGCGTAGGGCGCTGGTCACTTTGATGCGGTAGTTGCCACCGCCTTGCTCGGCGAGAGCTTTGTTGAAGTCAGCGCCTATCCTCCGCAGCAGCGCGGCAGCCTCGGGCACAAGATAGGGATAAGAATGTGTCATCTCATCAACAAAATACTCGGGGCATGAGCGCAGCCTCACCAGGGGGCGGCGAGCCTCCCAGATGCTTTGCAGATTGCTGATAGGGGCGATGCCGTAGGTCTTGGCCTCGGCCAGTTGCACATAATTGCTGTCGTTGAAGGCGGCTCTGAGCGGCCCTATGGCTTTGAGCTTGAGGGGAATGCAGCCGCTGTCGGGGGCATCATCGCGATGCTTGTCCCACGCGTTGGCGTCGCGCTGCGACGTGAGCAATGCGTCAATAGTCGGCGCTGACGCCGCCACATCGCTCGCTATCGAGTCAGTGTAGCGCTCGCCGCCCGGCTCGCCACCACCGCACGAGAGCAAGGCCAACGCGCTGACGGCACTTATGATGATTAGCTGTCGCATAGAGTTACTGAATGGGTATGCTGGTCATTTCAAACTTCAAAGATACACATTATATTTCGATTAGCCTCTCGCACCACATAAATTAACGCGCCAATTAACGTTTGCCCGGCCTTTTGCCCGGCCTTTTGCCCAGCCTTTGCCCAGACTTTTTGTACGAGAGGTGACAATATTTAATTTTGCCGTATTGCAAACATTTCGTATCTTTGCGGAGCATAGATAGCTATGCTGATATATCGAAGCGTTTCGTGCTTTATCCTTTTCAAGGAAATCGCCAATTTTCAAAACATAGAAGGAGAGAGCAGTCAACGAGCGCTCATGCTTGTCGCATATCCACTCCCTACAAGTGGGGTATCGATATCCGATAAGGCGTGGGAGTGGACTGTTTATTCTATGTTGGGCGTTTGGCGATGCCTCCTTGAAGATAGACAGAACATCATTCCACGCTTCTTCGTATAATAGCTAAACGTCAAATCGGGAATGGAGGCGACACCGAACAAAACAAATGAAAAAACTTTCAAATTATCTGATGCTGCTTTTTGTGGCTACGCTGAGTCTGACATCCGCCGCATGTGGCGGTGACGATGGAGATGAGCCGGACACCCCGGACAAAAATTCCGGCAAGGTGAACACCGCAGTAGCGTATGTTGTCTTTATTGGCGATTGGGTCTATTGGACTACCTATAGGTATGAAGATGTCGCTCTCGATGCAGGCTGCTCGGTGGGTCCGATTATACATAGGCGATATAACGAAAAAGATGATGGTAAGCTATATCCTACAGGTGGGGAGATTGTTTACGCAGGCGACTTTGAGGATCTCTCAAGAGTAACCACTGCACCATTAAACGGCTATAACAATGTAGCGGAGTGGTATGATGGCGGCTGTTACATCGTCCACAGCAACAAAGGTACATACATACGCCTTAAAGCCGAGTTGAGCGCTGATTACTCGTATGTGACATATAAATTCCAAACTTTCCGGCCGACCAATATCAGTGACCACATTCCTGCAATAGCGCCTACTAAAATCAGTAGCTCCGAAAAACCAGCCAGCATAGCTGACCCCACAGAATGCTTAATTGTCAACAGTCACACAATTAAGCATTCTTATTCGGCCCCATGCCCCACCGTGCCAATTCAAACAAGCCAACACCGCACACATATCTCTAATTAACAGCTAATTGCGAATGTGACGTGCAGCGGTGATGTTGCCTGCAAGGCAAAACCACAGCGCAGCAAGAGACGAGGCTAACTTCAGGCTGAAAGCCGTCACCGACGCCATAGGGCGGCAAGA
>JAEDNZ010000013.1 GCA_016302215.1 Muribaculaceae bacterium | reverse complement strand
GGCCTCACTACCATCTATTGCAATGACACCTGGTCTTGCGCCGAATCTGACGACATGTTCCTCGACTGCACTTCTCTGGTAGGCGCTGTGGCCTATGACCCCATGAAGGTTAATGCATCGATGGCCAACCCCGACACCGGATACTTCACCAGAAAAAACAGTTCAATCGACCGCATTGAAGCCGACGAGAACACCACCGCCGAATACTACAACCTGCAGGGCATGAAGGTGGCGGCCGAGAGCTTGACCCCCGGCATCTACATCGTGCGCAGGGGCGACAAAACTAACAAAATAACCGTGAAATAACCCTTGCCGATACCATTACTCAAGGCATCGTTTACGATTTCCCCATATCGGTCAAGTGGACTTTTTTTCATCTCTTTAATGTTGTTGGGACATCATTAAAGTTACTGAAAATCAGCCACTTGGCCAATTTTATTATGCCAAACATTGTTAACTAACATATTGATTTTCAACGAACTAAATAGCCGATTTCGGTTGCAACGAGACACGGCTCTGTGAGTTAATAATTTTTTTACCGAAGTATTCACACCTGATGACAATGCTAAAGTTTCTCAATCAGGAGTCTCGCTACCGCTTTATAGCCAGTGGCTCGCAATTAGGTGTAGCCTATATATTATTGTATGTTTGTAGGGTGCGAGCATCGCGGCGAGCCGGTGATATTGCCGGCACCGGAGCCGCTATGACGAGCCCGCATCGCCAGTGCCAAATTCCGGGGTTAAAGGAAGAGAAAGTGGGGGTAAATGGGGATAATATTAGCATATATCAGCGATTTTCGCTAACTTTGCGGAAATCTTAACCTCAGCACGATGAGCAACAATCCAGAAGGCATCTTAGCGCGCCTGGGCGCGTTTCGCAAGCGTCACCCTATCATAGTCAATTTGATATACATCTTTCTCGTGGCTTTTGTCATGGCCGAAGGAGCGATGTTTTTTCTTGATTTCTGGACGCATCATGGCGATAATGCCGTGGTGCCACAGATTAAGTATCTTAGCTATGACAAGGCCGAAAAGGTGCTTGCCGAGGCCGGTCTGTCAATAGAAATCTCCGACTCAATCTACGATAAGAAGGCTCAGCCGGGCACCGTGATAGAGTCGTGGCCGAAGGCGGGCGCTATCGTGAAGGCCGGTCGTCAGGTGTATGTCACCGTCAATGCCTTCTCGCCAAAGAAGGTGTCTCTCACCACGCCCATCACCGGGGTGTCGCTGCGACAGGCCACGGGCTATCTGGAGAGCCTCGGCATCAGCGCCATACGCATTGTGAATGTGCCGTCGGCGTTTCCCGACCTGGTGGAGGGCGCCGAGTGTGATGGCCGCCCTATAGGCGTGGGTTCGCGCATCTCCGTGGCCTCCACGGTAATCCTCAAGGTGGGCACAGCGATGGCTGACAGCGTTGCCGCCGACAGCTTAGATGTCGTCACTGCCGAGGACGCGATAATCAACGACTTCACATCTACTTACGAGCCAGATGCCGAGGAGCTATGACCGACGACGTCACCCCCCCTCGCGATATAGCCGGCGATAGCGCCGATGAGGTCTATGACGGCGACCTTGATGCCGGCGTCGGCAACACTGACGGCGTGGTCATCGTAGATGCCGCCGGCCATGAGATGTATGAGCACTTCCGCTTCGTGGCCGATAAGGGTCAGGAGTTGCTGCGCGTGGATAAGTTCCTGGTGGATAGGTTGCAACGCTCATCGCGCAACAGGGTGCAGCAGGCAGCCGAGGCCGGCTGTATCCTCGTCAATGGCAAGGCCGTCAAGAGCAACTACCGTGTGAAGCCGCTCGATGTGGTGCAAATCGTTATGGACCGTCCGCGCTATGACTTTGAGGTCATAGCCGAGGACATACCCCTCGACATAGTGTATGAAGACGAGACGCTGCTGGTGGTCAACAAGCCGGCGGGCCTGGTTGTGCACCCCGGCCACGGCAACTATTCGGGCACTCTGGTCAATGCGCTTGCCTACCACTTTAAGGATAATCCGGACTATGACGTCAGCGACCCGCGCATGGGTCTGGTGCACCGCATAGACAAGGACACATCGGGCCTGCTCGTGGTGGCGAAGACCCCTGATGCCAAGACAGACCTCGGGCGTCAATTCTTTGCCAAGACCACCAAGCGCGAGTATGTGGCGCTGGTGTGGGGCATTCCGGAACCGTCGGTTGGGCGCATCGAGGGCAATATAGGCCGGTCGCTGCGCGACAGGCTGCAGATGGCGGTGTTTCCCGACGGCGACTATGGCAAACACGCCGTGACACACTATCAGGTGCTGGAGCCGCTGACACATGTGAGCCTCGTGAAGTGTGTGCTTGAGACCGGACGCACACACCAGATACGTGTGCACATGCGTCACATCGGTCATCCGCTCTTCAATGATGCGCGCTATGGTGGCGACCAGGTGCTGCGCGGCATACCCTCGGCCAAGTATCGCGCTTTTATTGACAATTGCTTTGCCGCGTGTCCGCGGCAGGCGCTTCACGCCCGCACGCTGGGCTTCGTGCACCCGGTGACGCGCCGCGAGATGTTTTTCACCTGCGACATTCCGGCGGATATGAGCGCCTTGATAGAGCGGTGGCGCGCCTATGCGGCGGCGCTGTAATCAGCTGTGCTATTGTAGTTTTGCGAGGGCAGCCGCGATGCGCCGCATTGCCTCGGCTAAGGATTGGTCAGACGCGGCATAGCTCAGACGAATGTATCCCGGGGCGCAGAATGCCGAGCCGGCCACCGTGGCCACGTGGGCCTCGTCGAGCAGATACATAGCCAGGTCAGAGTCATCGTTGATGACACGGTCGGCGCAGCGCTTGCCAATGTAAGCCTCGACTTGCGGGAATAGGTAAAATGCGCCTCCCGGCTCGTTGACCTTTAGGCCGGGTATCTCGCGCGCCATGGCCACCACGAGGTCGCGACGGCGGCGGAAAGCCTCACGCATCACGCCAACACATTCTTGGGGCCCGGTGTATGCTGCTTCGGCGGCTTTTTGCGCTATTGACGAAGCGCCGGAGGTGTATTGGCCTTGCAGCTTTGTCACGGCCTTTGCTATTGTTAGAGGCGCGGCGCAGTAACCGATGCGCCAACCTGTCATGGCGTAAGCTTTTGACACGCCGTTGATTATCACGGTGCGGTCAGCGATAGAGGCAAACGAAGCCATCGAGGTAAATCCCTCGTCGGTGTAGTTGATATGCTCGTAAATCTCGTCAGACACCACTATAATCTGTGGGTGTCGCTCCAGCACCTCCACCAGCCCCCGGAGCTCGGCGGCGCTATAGACGCTGCCGGTGGGGTTTGACGGGGAGCAGAGGAGCAGCATACGCGTGCGCGGAGTGATGGCAGCTTCGAGCATAGTCGGCGTAATCTTGAAATTGCTGTCAATGCCTGCGGGCACGGTGACGCATACGCCCTCGGCGAGCTTTACCATCTCAACATAGCTGACCCATGCGGGCACCGGTATTATGACCTCATCGCCGGCATTTACTGTGGCGAGAATCACGTTGCACAGCTCCTGCTTGGCGCCATTGCCCACTACAATCTGCTCCGGAGCAAATGTGACGCCGTTTTCGCGGGCGAGCTTGTCGGCGATAGCTTTGCGGAGGCTCATATATCCGGGCACGGGCGTGTAGAAAGAGAAGTTGGCATCGACGGCGGCTTTTGCGGCATCCTTGATGTGTTGAGGCGTGAAGAAATCAGGCTCGCCTACTGACAGGTTGATGACATCAATGCCGGCGGCTCGCAGCTCGGCGCTCTTCTGCGACATGGCCAGCGTCTGCGAAGCGGCCAGTGATGATACGCGTTGTGAGATAAAATTCATAGTTAAGCGTGTTGAGGTGGTGGTGTCTGTGTAATGAGCCTATTGTGGCTTGGTGACACAAAGATAGTTATTTTTTTTGTATCGCAAGGCCTTAATGGCAGCCTTTTTCTTTTTGATTTCATTCTTTTGTTGTATCTTTACGCATCGAATGTTAAAACGGCCGTCCGTAGGGTGTGCGGAGCTTTATGCATTTTTATGCTGATTTTGCCTCGCCGCAATACTTTGGGCCGAATAATAGCGTTATATGATTATAAACTAATTACATAAAAATACAATAAGCATCACTATGACACCACGTATTATCACTCGTGCGTTAGCCGCCGCCACAGCCGTGATGGTAGCCTTAATGCTGGGCACATCGTGCTCCAAAGACACCGTTGATACGCGCGATATGCTCCTTAGCTACGCCGCCGATGACGCAATGGTCGTCGGTACGTTCAACTCTGCTGAAATCATAAAGTCAATGGGTGACTACAAGCCCACGTCGGCACGCGACGCCGCCGTGCTTGACAAACTCAACAAGGTCAAGGGCATCGACACCGAGTCAGGCGCCTTCTTCACCGATGGCCGCTATAATGGCGGAGCCGTGATGTGGGCCATTACCTCGTTAGATGACCTGAAGTCATCAATGAAGGAGATAGGCTTCAAGCACACCGATGTGGGTCAAGGCTATGAGTCCTTCAATATGCCGTCATCGAATATGGGCTTTGTGGCAAAGGACAATGTGATGTGGCTCGTGTCAGGGCGCACCCCCCAGGCATGTGCCAAAGAGGTGAATGACAACATTGAGGCCGCAAAGGCCAAGCCACTGGCACAGTGGAAGCGCGACCGCATCGCCATGGATAATACCATCAACATACTCGTGTCACCTCAAAAAGCCTTTGTGGGCAAGTATGTGGCTGCCACGATTGATATCGAGGGAGTTAAAGCCACTGTCAATGCCCAGTCGCTCGACAATAAAGGCATGACTACGGGCTTCTTCGGCGAAGACGCATTCAAGACGCTTGACCGCGACCTTGCCGCGAAGGCAGCCAACGGCGCATCGGCACTCTTTGCGGTGTCGTTGCCCACGGATTTTGATGTCAATACGGTGCTGTCATATTCGGGCATGGGAGTGCTGTCGCCATTGTTTGAGGATTTTGACAGCTCAATAGCTCTCGGTCTGGGCTTAGCCACAGATGCAGGCGTCAACCTCAACGACTTCGGCGCATATAGCCTCAATCTGGTGATGCGCATGAAGCCCGGCACGGCCGCCAAGGCGCTGGGCAACGCTGTCGATGCCGCTCGCTCCATGTGGCTTCCGGTGACCGTGTCTGACGGTGTAGCGCTCTTTGGCAATTCGTCATCGCCGATAGCACGCGCCTACACAGACGCCAACGACCTGGTTATCACCACCTCGTCGGCAAAGCTCACGCCGGCTAAGGTGGATATAGATGAGGTAGATGATATGATAGGCTATGTAGATGTCAACATCCCGGCCAAGTCGCCGGTAGCGATGCTGATGGGCATCAATTACGGCATCAAGGTCAAAGGCGTGGCCACCCCCGTCACTTTCTCGCTGACATTCACCCTCGATGGCGCCAAGGGCGGCTTCCTTGAAAACATATTGAAAATCAACGGCTGAGATATATATCCCCCCTTCTCATCACAGACTCTCTGATGAATAGCATCAACAGCATATCATACGGCGATATCACCTTTGAGCGTGGCGCGTACTATCGAGTGCTCGCCGCCTCAGGGGTGGGCAAGTCGTCGCTATGCAACTTTATCTACGGCATACGCCGCGACTACACCAAGCGCGTGGCTTTTGACGGCCGCGACGTGGCCGACCTGACAATCAGCGAGTGGTGCGATGTGCGTTGTCGGCATATCGCTTACCTGCGTCAGGACCTGCGCCTCTTCGGCGCCCTGACGGCGTATGACAACATACAGCTCAAAAATAGCCTCACCGGCACGGCCACGCGGCGCGAGATAGAAGATATGCTCGGCGCTTTGGGTCTCGCCGATAAGGTCAATTGGCGTGCCGACAGGCTCTCGATAGGGCAGCAGCAGCGCGTGGCACTAATCCGCGCCTTGTGTCAGCCCTTTGACTTCCTGCTCCTTGATGAGCCGGTGAGCCACCTTGACCAAGACAACAACGCCATCGCGGCGCAGATGATAGTGGAGCATGCCGCCCGCTATGGCGCCGCCGTCATCACCACCTCCGTGGGTAATAACCTTGCCCTTGAGGACTGCGGCGTCAGCGTCACCAACATCAGCCTATAAGAAGTAAGAAATCACATACGCTACACTATGGTTTGGAATCTCTTGCGTAAAAATATCAGTGCCGGACAGATGGCGGGATACGCCGTGGCCACCCTCGTGGGGCTCGCCATAGTGGTCGGTGCCCTTCAATTCTACCGCGATATCAGCAGCTCCTGGTCCGGCGACAGCGATGATGCCTTGGTGCCCAATGACTTCATCGTTATCTCAAAGCCCGTGCCTGCGATGGCTACCTTCGGCTTCTCGTCGGCCAACGTGTCATTCACCGATGACGAAATCGCCGAGCTGAGCGCGCAGCCGTGGGTTGCGCGCGTGGGTCGCTTCACGGCATCAGACTTCAGCGTCTTTGCCTCGCTGCAGATGGCAGGGCGGGGTATGTCCACCTCGCTGTTCTTCGAGTCGGTGCCCGACGGCTATCTCGACAAGCTGCCCGAAGGCTGGTCGTTTGACCCGGACAGTCCCGATATACCCATCATCTTGTCAAAGGATTATCTCTCGCTCTATAATTTCGGCTTTGCCGCTTCGCGCGGCCTGCCGCAGCTCAATGACAAGATTATCACGCGCATACCGCTTGCTATAACGCTCTCGGGCAACGGCCATACGGCCACCTATGTGGGCCACGTGGTGGGCTTCTCCAATAGGCTTAACACCATTGCCGTGCCTCAGGATTTTATGGACTATGCTCGCGGCATCTACAGCGCCACGCCACAGGCGCCGGCGCCCTCTCGCCTTATCGTGGAGGTCACCACGCCGGGCGCTACCGAGGTCACCGACTATCTGGAGGCGTGTGGCTACGAGGTTGCCGGCGATAAGGTCAACAGCAGCCGTGTGGCTCGCTTTTTCACCGTGGTTACCGCCATCGTTGTGGCTGTCGGCGCTGTCATCGCGTGCCTTGCCGTGTTTATCTTGATGCTCAGCATATTTCTCCTGCTGCAAAAAAATAAGGACACTCTGCGCGACCTGATGCTGCTGGGCTACTCGCCGGCGCAGGTGGCTCGTCGCTATTACGTGCTGGTGGCGCTTATCAATGGCGCCGTGCTGGTTGCAGCCATAGGCCTATTGGTGTGGGCGTCGGAGCAGTGGCAAGGCGCTTTGTCCGAGACGGGTATGCAGGCCACGTCGCTGTGGCCTTCGATACTCGTGGCTACTGCTGTGATGGCTGTCATCACGGTGGTCAACGGGCTCACCATACGCCGCATGATGCGCCGCTATTTCATATCATAAGGGAAGATTGGAGGTGGGGCGGAGGACGTCGTCCCTGCCACTATGTCGAGACACATACGCGCCACGCGTCGGCTGTCAAAGTAAGTCAGCGCGGCGGCGCGGCATGCCTCGCTGCAGCTGTCGCCCTCGGCATATAGCGCTATAGCCTTGGCAACGGCAGCGATGTCGCCGGGCGCTACAAAGGCGGCGACGCCTGAGGGCGTCTCAGCCGACACGCCACACACATCGTATGCCACCACCGGGGTGCCGCATGCCAGCGCTTCGGCGGTGGTGAGGGGGAAACCCTCTTGCCGCGAGAGGCTCACATACACAGAGGCGCTGCCATAGAGGCGCGCCAGCGCGTCGGGGTCTCTGATGATGCCGGCGTGGCTGATGCCCTCGGGCAGCGAGAAGCCTCGGGGCAGGCGCCCGGCCACCACGATGCTATAATCCTCGGGCAGGCGCCGGCGCAGCGCGAGCAGGTCAAGCAGGCCCTTCTCGGCGGTCCAAACATTGGCCACGGCGAGGACGCAGCGGCGGTCTCTATGGCCGTCAGTGGCCGGTGGCGCAAACACAGCGGTGTCAACGCCGTTGACCACGGTGTGTATGCGATAGCCACGCAGAAACGAGAGCCTCACCTCCTCGGCGAGGTAACGGCTCACGGCGATGATGTCGATGTCGGGCAGGCTGGTGAATGACGCTTTCTTGCGCCGGTAGTTGGCGTGAGCGCGCGAGAAGAAAGACCGCGGATAAGATAGTCGAGAGCCGCAGCGGCTACACTCGGCGGTGTGGCAACGGTTGCAGCCGGCGGCTTGATAAAAGGCGCAGTGTCCGGTGAAGGGCCAGCAATCGTGCAGATGCCACACCACTTTGCAGCCCCGCCGCCGCAGATATTCAAAGAGGATAGGGTAGTTGATGTAATAGCCGTGGATATTGTGGAGATACACCACGTCGGGGTCAAAGCTGTCAATGAAGGCTATGAGCCGGCGAGTGGCGTGACGCGACATCAGGCCGTGGGCATCGGCTAAGCGCGTAGCCGCGACGTGCAGTGCTATGGTCGCCGCGCTGCCGATGCGGTAATATTGCGTGGCTCGGGCGGCAGCCTCGGGGAGAGCGCCTCGGCCGTAGGCTATGGCGGTGAGGTATCCACGGCGCCGTGCTTCGGCATCGATGATGTGCATTAGCGTGGCTGTGGAAGCTCCGCTCGCCACGGTGTTGATTTGCAATAGACGGCGGCTGCTCATATCTGCGACAACATATCCTCCGGCGGGGAGATTAGGTAAAGGCGAGTGCGCGCGCGCGTCACAGCCGTGTAAAGCCAGCGATAAAACTCCAGGCCCAGGGCATCGGCCGGCACATAGCTCACATCTACAAACACATTGTGCCACTGACCGCCCTGCGCCTTGTGACACGTCACGGCGTAGGCATATTTCACTTGTAGGGCGTTCCAGTAGGGGTCATCGCGGAGCGCTCTCAGTCGCGCCTCGTAGGGCGTAGATGGGCTGAAGCGGTCGCCATCGTTGATGATGGCATTGAACAGCCTGTTGCTGCTGTCCTGTGGCAGCGCCGGCGTGTCAGTGTATAGCGGGTCGATGATGATTTTTGCGTCAAACTCGGTGTCGCCGTCGGTCAGGGCCAAGCGCACATCGGCAAATCGGCAGCCATACCTCATCTCGGAGCCATACACCTTGACGATGC
Organism: Muribaculaceae bacterium; assembly: GCA_016302215.1. Taxonomy (GTDB): domain Bacteria; phylum Bacteroidota; class Bacteroidia; order Bacteroidales; family Muribaculaceae; genus CAG-873. The sequence goes on along the minus strand of JAEDNZ010000013.1, from coordinate 9,897 downwards.
TCACAATGTCGCCGTTGGCGATAAAACTCAGCCCCTTGGCAAAACGCGGCCAGTAATAGTTGTTTTTTGCCACTATCAGTAAGTCGCTGACGCACAGTTCTTCTTCGCGGTAAAGCACCTGAGCACGTATGGCTCGGTTGAAGTCGGTGGCGCTGCGGTTAGAGCGCGTAATCACAATGGTCTCCTCGATGCCGTCGCGGCGATAAGCCTCGTCGAGCAGGTCAATCATATCCTCGGGGTCGGCAAGAATGATGTCGTCAAATCCGCGTGAGATAATCTTCGGCACCGGGGCGTTGTCAAGGAGCATGGCCTTGCGCAGCAGCGTGGCATTAAAGAGGATGCCGGAGTCGAGGCTTTGGCGCGCCACCTCGGTTAGGGTCACGGCGGTGACCTTCAGGCCGAAGCTGCGCAAGATGTCGCGGTTCATGGCGGGTGACAGCGTAGAGCCTACGGGAGGTAGCTGCGCGGTGTCGCCCAACAGCACCATGCGGCAATTCTCGCCGGTATATACATATTGTATCAGGTCCTGCAGCAGATTGTTGCCTCGGCTGTCGCCATCGCCTATCATTGATGCTTCATCGACGATGAACACGCAGTTGCGGTGCTTATTGTCCTGCACGGGGGCGGCTCCGGAGTATGAGCCGGCGGCACCGTCGAGGCTGTGCTTGTAAATCTTGCGGTGGATAGTCATGGCGGCGCGCCCGGCATAGGCTCCGAAGACCTTGGCGGCGCGCCCGGTGGGCGCCAGCAGCACTGCCCCGCAGTGGATAGCGGGCAGCGCTCGCACCAGCGCTCCCATGATTGACGACTTGCCGGTGCCGGCATAGCCATTGAGCATAAACACGCGGTCTCGGCCCTCGGGCGGCGCCATGACAAAGCGCGCGAGCGAGGCAATGGTAGCCACCTGCTGGTCGTTGGCCGTGTAGGGTAGGCGTGTCAGCACCTCTGCCGCAAAGTGGTCGCTATCCATGGCGGGTGTCATTAGTGCTATGATGCTCGTCGGCGACACCACGATGCCCCGGTGATTTAGCCACCAATGCTACGCCGACGAATATGAGCAGGGCAGCAGCGGTCTTGGTGAGGCCGAAGCTTGCCGTGCCGAGGACGGCGGCGAGAGCTGCCGTGGTCACCGGCTGCACATAGTTGTACATCGCCACGGTTGTGGGCTTGAGATGCATCTGCGCTATGGGCATCAGAATGTAGCTGATGAAGCTGCCAAAGAATACGATATAAGCGATGCTGAGCCAGTTGGCCACGCTAAGCTCGGCCCACGCACCATGGAGCAGCTGCGGCGTCACAAAGGGCACATAGGTGAGCGAGGATATCAGGAAGAGCCACTTCATCATCGTGAACGCCCCATATCGCGCAATCAGCGACCTGAAGCCTACAAAATAGATGGCAGCCGAGATTTGCGCTATCAGGCACATGATATCACCCACGAGAGGCGCGGGCGCCGCCGTGGTGGCTGATGCGGCGGCTGATATTGACAGCCAAATTGCTCCGGCGAGTCCCATCACCACCCCTCCGACCTTCATCAGCGTCATAGGCATAGATATGAAGATGGCGGCGAAGATGAGCGTGAACACCGGAGTCATCGTGGCCATCACTGCCGACTCGATGGGCGTGGTCAGTCCAATGCCCACGATGAACAGCGCCTGGTTGAGCGACACGATGAATATCGAAGCCACAAAGAGGCGCGGGAGGTCGCGGCGGTCGAGCGGGCGGTCGCCGGTGATGCGTCGTGGCAAAATCCACGATGCCAGCCAGAAGATTGTGGCAGCTCCGGCAACGCGCGTAGCTGACAGTGCCAGCCCGGATATTTTCCCGGTGAGCAGCACATCTTTGACCAGGGGTATCATCACACCCCAGATGATGGCGGCCGAGAGCATGGCTATATGCCCGGGCATAGCAGTAGGCTCTCCGGCGGCCTTATTGGGAGCCGGAGAGCCCAAATTGCGAGCTGTATTTATTGTTTTACGCTCCATTCGTAGCCGTCTTTGGTGTCTTTAACATCAAAGCCTATGGCTGCGAGGCGGTCGCGGATGAAGTCTGATGTGGCCCAGTCTTTTTTCTGTTTGGCCTCGCGTCTGATATCGAGAAGCAAATCCACGGCGTCCTCATAGGGTTTCAGCGAAGAGCGGTCGGCACCGGCAGCGCTTGCAGCATCGGGTACGATGCCTAAAATCTGCACCAGATACGTGTCCATGATGCGTCTGAGGCCGTCGATGTCAGCGGCTGTAGCGGCGGCGCTGCCGTCATTGACTTGGTTTATGACGCGGCAGGCGTCAAATAGAGTGGCAATGACAATGGGAGTGTTGAGGTCATCGTCCATGGCCTCTTGGCAACGGCGCTCAATGTCGGCGATGTCAATGGTGGAAGAGTCGGAGGGTTTCAGCTCAGCGAGGCGGCGATAGCCCTCCTGCATGCGTTGCAGAGCCTTCTCTGATGCTTGCAGCGCTTCATTGCTGAAATCCACCGTGCCGCGGTAGTGAGCCTGGAGGATAAAGAAGCGTATTGTCATGGGCGAGTAGGCCTGCGAGAGCAGGTCGTGGCTGCCGGTGAAGAATTCATCGAGAGTGATGAAGTTGCCCAGCGACTTGCCCATCTTCTTGCCGTTGATGGTAATCATGTTGTTGTGCATCCAGTAGTGGACGCTCTCATGGCCGTTGTGGGCCACAGACTGCGCTATCTCACATTCGTGATGCGGGAATTTGAGGTCCATACCGCCGCCGTGGATGTCAAATGGTGTGCCCAGATATTTCTCACCCATCGTTGAGCACTCCAGGTGCCAGCCGGGGAAGCCTTCGCTCCATGGCGATGGCCAGTGCATGATATGTTCGGGCGCCGCCTTTTTCCAGAGGGCAAAGTCGGTGGGGTTGCGCTTCTCTGTCTGCCCGTCGAGCTGACGAGTTGTAGCGAGCAGCTCCTCGATGTTTCTGCCGGAGAGCTTGCCGTAGCCGTGGTCGCGGTTGAATTTAGGCACATCAAAATATACCGATCCTTCGCTCACGTAAGCGTAACCGGCCTCGATGATTTTCTTGATGTATTCAATCTGCTCTATGATGTGACCGGAGGCGTGCGGCTCTATCGAAGGCGGCAGCACATTGAGGGCCTCCATGGCGTGGTGGTATCTGTTGAGATAGTACTGCACCACCTCCATCGGCTCTAATTGCTCGATGCGCGCCTTCTTGGCTATCTTGTCCTCGCCATCGTCAGCATCGTGCTCAAGATGTCCTACGTCGGTGATGTTGCGCACATATCGCACCTTGTATCCCAAGAAGGTGAGGTATCGGTATAGGATGTCGAAAGTGATGGCGGGTCGAGCGTGTCCCAGATGGCCGTCGCCATATACTGTAGGGCCGCAGACATACATACCCACACGCCCCTCGTGGATTGGCCGGAACAGCTCTTTGCAGCGGGTCAGAGAGTTGTATATGGTGAGATTATTGTCTTTCATGCTGCTTGAGTGCGAGTGGTCTTATGCCATAAATGGGTTGGGGATATCGTTGCCGCCCTTGGCGCCGCCTTTGGGCGTCTTGCGCTGTATCTCGCCGTAGGTCTGCTCGTATTTGGCGATGTTGTCGCGGAGCGCGAAGAGCAGGTTTTTTGCGTTCTCGGGAGTCATGATGATGCGGCTGAGCACCTTGGCTTGGGGCATGTTGGGCGCTACGGCGATGAAGTCGGCAAAAAATTCGTTGGCCGAGTGTGCAATCACAGCGAGGTTGCTGTAGTGTCCGTGAGCCACTTCGGGTGTGAGTTCTATTTTGAGTTCTTGTTTGTTGTCTGCCATGATAGTTTGGGTGTTAGTGGTTATTGATGGTTGTGTTGTTGTTAAGTCGTTGGTGGTGTGGACGCAGCGATGTGTCATTCGGCGGGCCTGATGTCCTCATTTGCGCTTTTGTGGAAAGTGCTTTCGACGACACCTGCCGATGTGTGAATCTTCACGTTGAGTCCCTTGACCGAGGTTTTCTTCCACACGGGGCTGATGTCAAACGAGCCATACACGGTCTTGAGGGCGCCCATCAAGTTGTCGCTTTTGAAGATGATGTGAGCAGTGGGGTATGTCTCGTCGGCAGTGGCCGCATCGAGCACGATGGCAAATTTGGCGGGATTGCCGGTGATTGTTGCACCGGCCGAGATGTTGATATAGTTGCCGGTGCGTGTGCAGCCAAACATAGTGAGGGGGTCAGAAGCCCAGTTGTCGTTGTCTTGAGCCGAGCCGGTGGTAATGCCCCCGTTGGCCACATCGCTCATGCCGTAGAGGTTTATCTCGCTGTCGGCGTACTGTCCGGCCGTTGCGGTGTATTGTATCAGCACGCGGTGGCACGGGGTGAATGCCTCGGCGATGCGCGAGCTTGTGGTAAGAGTGAATACCTCATCGCCGTTAGGGGCGCTGAGCGTGAAAGATGAGCCGCTGGAGGTGTTTGATGCCACAGTGGCAAAGTCGAGCAGCGTGTCGGTGGGGAGGTCGGGATCGTCGTTGCCGTCGTCAGAGCAAGCGCCGGTCAGGCAGGCCAGTGTCAGAGCTATGCTCACGCTGAGAGCTTTGAGTATCGTTCGGTAATAGCGTGTAGTCTTCATAGGTGCATTGAGTTTTTTAATATGGTTATACACTGAATGTTGGTTGATGTTTAGCGGATTTGTGAGAGGTGCCGGTGATGATGCCGTCGGCCATGGTGATTACGTGGTCGCAGTCGGCCGCGAGATGCTCGTCGTGAGTCACAATCACGAATGTTGAGCCCATCTCATCGCGCAGCTCGAAGAAGAGGCGATGCAGCAGTGCTTTGTTGTGGGAGTCGAGGCTCCCCGATGGCTCGTCGGCGAGGACTACCTTGGGGTTGTTGATTAGTGCACGGGCCACGGCAGCGCGCTGACATTCGCCTCCGGAGAGCTCGGCGGGCTTGTGAGCGGCTCTGCTGTCGAGGCCGAGGCGGTGTATCAGGGCGTTTGCGTGCTCAAAGGCCTCTCGCCGGGACACTCCGGCTATCAGCGCCGGCATAGCCACGTTTTCGGTGAGGGTGAATTCGGGCAGCAGGCGGTGAAATTGAAATACGAAGCCGATGTGGGCGTTGCGAAAGCGCGACAGGCGCGCGTCGCTCATTGCTGACACCTCCTCGCCGTCGTAGATGACCGTGCCGCTGTCGGGCGCCGTCAGCGTGCCCAGCACTTGCAGTAGCGTGGTCTTTCCGGCGCCGCTGGCACCCACTATAGAAGTGACGGCGCCGGCCTCGATATCGATGTCGATGCCGCGGAGCACTGCTATGTCGCCATAGCGCTTGACTATATTGCGAGCCTGTATCATCTTGCGGTGGATATAAGCGGTGAGCGAGGGTGGGAGAGAGATTATTTGAAACGCGAAGTTACGAAATTTCTTGCAGCCGTGCAAGATACTTGCCAATGATGTCAAATTCGATGTTGACTCGAGAGCCTACGGCAATCCGGCCGAAGTTGGTGTGAGTCAGTGTGTAGGGAATGATAGCCACGCGGAAGCTGTCGGGGCGGCTGTCGCAGACGGTTAGGCTGACGCCATTGACAGTGACCGACCCTTTCTCCACGGTGACATAACCCTTGGCCATCATCTCGCGCGGCACGTTGTAGGCAAAGGTGAAGTAACGGCTGCCATCGACCTCCTCTATGTCGGTGCACACGGCGGTGGTGTCAACATGCCCTTGCACGATGTGTCCGTCGAGGCGTCCGTTCATGAGCATAGACCGCTCGAGGTTGACGTAGTCGCCGGGCTTTAGGAGGCCTAAGTTTGAGCGGTTGAGGGTCTCTTGTATGGCGGTGACCGTGTAGGTGTTGTCGTGGCCGAGGGCCACCACGGTGAGGCAAACGCCATTGTGAGCCACTGATTGGTCAATGGTCAGTTCCGAGGCAAACGAGCATCGCAGCGTCAGATGCACATTGCCGCCGTCGCGCTGTATCGCTGTCACTTGGGCTGCTTCTTCTACTATTCCTGAAAACATGGCTGAGTGATTGTATTCGTTGGGGGGTGTTGTGTGATTGTTATAATGCTTTGATGGTGAGGGGCTTTGAGGTGTCCCACTTCACGCTTTGGCGCACGGCTTTGCCCTCGGTGGTGTGAGTGACGATGGTGAGGCGCAGCGCCTTGGCGGCACCGGGGTAAGAGCCGTCGGCGCTGAGGCTAAGATTGCCGCTGCCGTCGCCGCTGATGGCGATGAGTCGGTGCTTGCCCGGCGTGAGCGCGTCGGGGCTGTGTCGGTCGTCATCGTAGAGGGTGTATTGCGATGGCACGCCCGGCTCGTAGTAGTAGTTGATGGTTAGGCGTGAGGGGTCATAGTCGCCGGTGTTGTGCATGTCATAGTCAGCTTGCGGTATCAGCGCACCGGCGCGAGCAAACAGCGGCAGCACGTCAATGGGAGCGCTGTATGTCACGGTGGAGCCGCCGTCATAGCGCTGCGAGGGCGATGCTATGTCAATCCATCGCGAGCCGGCGGGGAAGGTGATGGTGCGCTCGGTGGCGCCCTCGGTCAGCACCGGAGCTACGAGCACGTCGCGCCCCCACAGGTATTCGTCAGAGATGGTGTCGAAGGTGGCGCTGAGGCTGCTGTCGTAGAAGTTGACTGGGCGCACGAGGGGATAGCCCTTGGAGGCGTTCTCCCAGGCCAAGGTGTAGTTGTAAGGGAGCCAGCGGTAGCGCTCTTTGATGAGGCGCTTGATTGTGGCGGCGTGCTCGGGGTAGAGATATGGCTCGGCGTACTGCTGCGCGTGAGTGCGCAGTATCGGGGAGAAGAGGCCCAGCTGCAGCCATCTGACATAAAGCTCGGGCATATAAGGCTTGGCGGGATCAACGGCAAATCCACCTACGTCATGGCCCATATATCCCAGGCCGCTGAGGCCGGAGTTGAGCATAATGGTGATTTGAGGCTGCAATCCGCCCCAGGAGCGCGACACGTCAGTGGACCAGGGATACACCGAGTAACGCTGGAGTCCTGTGGTGCCGCCGCGCATCATCGTCATCAGGCGCCTGGAGGGATAGTCTTCTTTGAAGAGGTCATAGATGATGCGGCTCCAGTCGTTGCCGTATTGGTTGTGGTATTCGCGGGCGGAGAGGCCGTTGGCGTGGACCATGGTCTCGGGGTGCACTTCAGGCTCGCCCAAGTCGCCCCACCAACCGGTGACGCCCATGTCGGTGAGTTCTTTGTATCGTTGTCGCAGCCATTGGCGTGTGAGGGGGTTGGAGACGTCCCACATGCCGCCTTCGCCTACCCATATCTTCACATCGTGGGGCTTTCCGGCGGCGTCGCGCACAAACAGGCCTTGCGGCGCCAGGGTGTTGTAATTATCGACGGCGCGGCCGTTGCGCAGCACATAAGGCTGCGATATAATCACCATGTTTACGCCCTTGCGCTTGAGGTCTTTGAGCATCTTGACGGGGGTGGGCCATTGAGATATTTCCCATTCGAGGCGACCCATATCTTGCTCTTTGCCATACCAATAGAGGTCCAATACGATGCCATCGACGGGATATCCCTCACGGCGCAGAGTGTCAATGACGCCCATGGTCTCTTGCTGCGTGTGGTAGCCGTATTTGCTGGTGATATATCCCAATGCCCAGAACGGTGGCAGCTCTTGCCGGCCTGTGAGCGCCGACAGCTGCTCAGTGACGTCGGCGAGTGTCTTGACGCCGCCGATGTAGTAGTAGCTCACCGGGCGCCGGCCCTCGGTGATGTAGCGTATGGGGTTGGTCATCACCATCTTTGCGGCGGCGTAGTCGTCAAAGACGATGGCAAAGCCTTCGTCAGAGAGAAAAAGCGGCATGGTGATGTTCATCTGGCTGATGCGCGGGTCGCCGCCGGTGTATCCGTAGTTTTGGCGGTTGTACATCACGAGTGTGTCGCCTGCGAGGTTGAAAGAGTGTCCGCGCTCGCCGGCGCCGTAGTATGAGCCACGCGCATCGGTGTAAAGCGCCACCTCACGGCGGCCGCTGTCGTTGACTCTCAAGCCATAGTCGGTGACGGAGCATCCTTTGCCGCTCTCAATGACCAGCCATCCGCTGGCAGAGAGAGTGGCGCTGACGCCACCCGGGATGCTCAGCTGCTGCATGGAGCCGCTCTTGGTGATGGTGGCGATGCCGGTCGCCGGCGCGAGCACGCATGCTGCAGAGGCGGGCGCTTGTTCGCCGGCGGCGAGGTTGCTTACTTTTACTATGTGGTCGTTGATAGCGGTCACGCTGATGGTGTGGCCGTCGGTGGTGGTCACACTGATTGCATCGGCGGCTGACGCGGCGGCGGTGGTGCTGCAGGCCAGCGCTAATGCTGTGAGTAGCTTGAGATATCGTTTCATGGTGAGTAGTATGGTAGTTGGGGTTTTATATTATATGCTTATAGTAGGTTTTTTGTTAGGTAGTAAAGGCGAGAGCCCTGAAGGTGCGCGCCGACTGCAAAGGTAATCAATTTTTCTCAATAATAAAAAAAGCCCTATCCGGCTCAGCGCGCGGATAGGGCGTAATGTGAAATTGATTGGGAGGGGAGATTGTATCGTAGCTTTTATTTTACAAGCACTTTGCGAGCTGAGCCGTCAGACATCATTTCGATGTTGAGGCCGCGAGCATTGTCAGCGACGCGCATACCGGCGGCATTGTAGCGAGCAACCACCTGCGGCTGACCTTCGGCGCCGTTGTTGCTGACAGCGATGTCGTTGACGCCGCTCTCGCCGTTGAGGTCGATGATGAATGAGTATGTGGCCCATGTGGTGCTATCTACTGACCAGCCGGCAATTTTGGAGCCGTCGGCGCTGATTACGCAGGGGAGGGTGCGCTCTGCGGTGAGAAGAGTAAGGAGTGCATCATTAGAGATGTCTTCGCCAAAGAAGTCAGCCATGGACAGCAGCTGAGCGCTTTCATCGCCGGTGTTTTGGAATATGAAAGGTGTCAACGACATCATCATGCCGAAGTATCCCACCATATCGCCATTGTTGCTCACTGAGGCGGGGAAGAAGTCGTTCTGCTTCATCTCGTCAGTCAAAGGCACCTCGGTGATCGTGCCTTCTTCGATGTCAAAGAGGCCCACGCCATTAGAGTAATTTTCGTCGTTCATAGCCAATTTCAGGGATACGTATTTGCCGTTGTGGCTTAAGCTGATAGGTGTCATTCCCCAATAAGCATTGTCGCCATATCCGGGCTCAAACTTGTCGAGGATGATGTCAATGTCATACACCCACTGGCCGAAGGTGTCAGATGTCTCGTCTTCGTCCAAGCGCCAGATGATGGGAGGGTTGCCGGCAAAGTTGTCGATGACATAGCCCACGATGGTCTTGCCATCGTCGCTGACAGCCACGGCGCGCGAGCCGTTGTATTCAAATCCGAGCTCCTCGGATGTAGCCTCGGGCAGCTGGTGGAGGGCACCGTCGGCGTCCCAGTAGCATGGTGTCTCTACATAGGTGGTTTCGCTGTAGTATAGGCCCACGATGATGCTGCCGTCGGGGGTGATGCCGTTGGCTATTGATGTAAAGCCTTCGGGTGTCTCAAGGTCGGTCTTTTCGCCGGTGGCAAAGTCGATGCGTGGCGCTGCGATACCGTTCATGCCCACGCCGACACCGGCATTTGACACGCCGCGCACCTCGCAGCCGTAGTCATTGACAGGGTCATCGTATATGATTTCGCCATCGGCAAGGTTCATGATAAAGCCGGCATATTCCTGTGATGAGCCGGCGATGAATTGGCCGTTTTCTGACATTGTGATACACATAGTGCCGCCGTAGTCAAGCGCTGACTCGGGGTTGATGACGGTCACGCTCTGAGCGAGAGCCATCACAGGCATTAAAAGGCTTGCTGTAAGTAAAGATTTTTTCATACGCGTGAAATTTTGTTAGGGGTTTCTGTAATTCGGTATTGTTTTCTCGTTTCGTTGTGGCTGCAAAATTATAGTTATTTTT
>JAEDNZ010000177.1 GCA_016302215.1 Muribaculaceae bacterium | reverse complement strand
ATTCCTTGCTTACATAGCACTTGCATCTGTAGTGACATTGTCGGTTGGCGCTGTGGAGCGCCAATCGACAACGCTCACGCAGTGGCAATTTGCCCGCCTCTCCGATGGCGTCACCGCCGACAATGCCACATTTGCCGATGTGCGGGTACCCCACGATTGGGCCATCAACGAGCCTTTTGACCGCGCCCACGACATCCAGGTGGTGGCCGTGGAGCAAAATGGCGAGACCGAAAAGACCTGCAAGACCGGCCGCACCGGCGGCCTCCCTTACTTTGGCCGCGGCGTCTATCGCACCACCTTTGCCGTGGCCGACACTGCGGCGCGCGCCTTCACACTCATCTTTGACGGCGCTATGAGCAACCCCGTGGTCTGCGTCAACGGCCGTGAAATAGGCCGCTGGGCTTACGGATACAACTCCTTCTACCTCGACATCCCCGCCGGAGTGCTGCGCCCCGGCGACAACGCCCTGGAGGTGAGCCTCGAAAACAAAGAGGAGTCATCGCGATGGTATCCCGGTGCCGGCCTCTTTCGCAATGTGCACCTGTTGCAGACCGCCAAGGTGCATGTGGCCGTGTGGGGCACTTACGTCACCACTCCCTCTGTCTCGGCTGACTGCGCCTCGGTGAGCATCACCACTGACATCGCCGGCGCCGCCAAGGGCACCGCCATCAGCGTGGCCACTGACATCATCGACGCCGCCGGCAATATCGTAGCCACCAACAGCGCCATGCACTACGCCCATGGCCAGGCTCTGACGCAGGCTTTCACGGTAGATAACCCCGCGTTGTGGTCGCCGCAGTCGCCCACGCTATACACCGCTCGCACCACTCTCACCATTGATGGCGCGGTGGTCGATACCTACACCACGCGCTTTGGCATCCGCAGCCTGCAATATGTGGCTCACAAGGGATTTTTCCTCAACGGCGTGCCCACCAAATTCAAGGGCGTATGCAACCACCACGACCTCGGCCCCCTGGGCGCTGCCGTCAACCGCGCCGCCCTGCGCCATCAGCTCGAGATGCTTCAGGACATGGGCTGCAACGCCATACGCACCTCTCACAATATGCCCGCACCCGAGCTGGTGGAGCTATGCGATGAGATGGGCTTCATGATGATGGTGGAGCCTTTTGATGATTGGAGCTTCCGCCCCAAATGTCGCAACGGCTACGGCACTCTCTTCAGCGAATGGGCCGAGCGCGATATGGTCAATATGCTGCACCACTACCGCAATAACCCCTCGGTGGTGATGTGGAGCATAGGCAACGAGGTGCCCTCGCAGTGGGGCCCCGACGGCGTGGCAGAGCTGACATTCCTGCGCGATATATGCCACCGCGAAGACCCCACACGCCCCGTCACTTGCGGCATGGACCAGATAGGCTGTGTCCTTGACAACGGCTTTGCTGCCTCGCTTGACATACCCGGCTTTAACTACAAGCCCGGCCACTATCAGCGTGCCTACGAGGTGTTGCCCCAAAAATTGGTCCTCGGCTCGGAGACGGCCTCCACTGTGTCATCGCGCGGGGTGTATCACTTCCCCGTGGAGTGCGCCAAGAGTGTGGAGCACCCTGACCATCAGTCGTCATCATACGATACCGAGGCATGCTACTGGAGCAATATCCCCGACATCGACTTTGCCGCTGACGACGACTATCCCTGGATGATAGGACAGTTTGTATGGACCGGCTTTGACTACTTGGGCGAGCCCACACCCTACGACACCGATGCGTGGCCCAATCACAGCAGCCTCTTCGGCATCATAGACCTCGCCTCGCTGCCCAAGGACCGCTACTACCTCTACCGCTCGCAGTGGCAGACACAAAGCCCCACCTTGCACCTGCTGCCCCACTGGACGTGGCCCGGTCGCGAGGGGCAGACCACCCCGGTCATGGCTTACACGTCATATCCCAAGGCCGAGCTTTTTGTCAACGGTGTGTCGCAAGGCTTCAGCGAGAAAAACGACAGCTCTGCTATGAGCCGCTACCGCCTGATGTGGCCCAATGTCAAATATCAGCCCGGCGAGTTGCGCGTAGTGGCCTATGATGCCTCAGGCGCTAAAGCCGACGAGGCGGTAGTGCGCACCGCCGGCAAGCCTCACCACCTGGTGCTCTCGGCTAACCGCGACACCCTCGCCGCCGATGGCCTTGACCTGGCTTACGTCACTGTGCAAGTAGCTGACAAAGACGGTAATATATGCCCCGGCGACAATCGTTTGGTATCTTTCAAAGTCATCGGTGATGCCTCTTTTGAGGCTACCGCTAACGGCGACCCCACCTGCCTGATGCCCTTCGCACAGCCGCAGATGCGCCTCTTCAGCGGCGCGTGCACCGTCATCGTGCGCGCCGGCACCACGCCCGGTGCAGCTACGCTGCGTGTGTCGGCTCCCGGTGTTAAAAAAGCTGAAATACCGATTATTATAAAATAATCAGTGTACCTTTGTTAGTACCAAACTCATTTTAAATTCCTTACTATTAAACCATGCAAACTAAAATCAGCAACGAATTCAAAAATCGCTTTGGCAGCGAAGGCACATTCTATGCCTCAGCCGGGCGTATCAACCTCATTGGCGAGCACACTGACTACAACGGTGGATTTGTATTCCCCGGCGCCATTGACAAGGTGATAATGGCGGAAATCCGCCCCAACGGCACCGACAAGGTGCGTCTCTTCTCCATCGATATCAACGAGACTGCCGAGTTCGGTCTCGAAGAAGCCGATGCCCCCAAGGCTCAATGGGCACGATATATCTTCGGCGTATGCCGCGAGACCATCAAGCGCGGTGGCGTGGTCAAAGGCTTTGACGCCGTCTTTGCCGGCAATGTGCCTCTGGGCGCAGGCCTCTCCTCGTCAGCTGCCCTGGAGAGCTGCTTTGCTTTCGCTCTCAATGACCTCTTCAACGGCAACACCATCGACAAATTCGAGCTCGCTCGCATCGGCCAATCCACAGAGCACAACTACTGCGGCGTCAATTGCGGCATCATGGACCAATTCGCCTCTGTCTTTGGCAAGAAAGGCAACCTCATGCGCCTCGACTGCCGCTCGATGGAGTATGAATACTTCCCCTTCGACCCCAAAGGCTACACCCTCGTGCTCATCGACTCAGTGGTGAAGCACGAGCTCGTGGATTCGCCCTACAACAAGCGCCGCGAGTCATGCGAGCGCGTAGCACGTCGTCTCGGCATCGAAACACTCCGTGACGCCACCATGGAGAGCCTCAACGCTATCAAGGGCGACATCACCGCCGAAGACTACTTCCGCGCCAAATTTGTCATCGAAGAGAAGGAGCGCGTGCTCGCTGTCTGTGATGCCCTCGAGCGTGGCGACTACGACACCGTAGGCCGCAAGATGTATGAGACTCACGACGGCCTCTCCAAGGACTACGAGGTGTCATGCGAGGAGCTTGACTTCCTCAATGACGTGGCTCGCCAATGTGGTGTCACCGGCTCGCGCATCATGGGTGGCGGCTTTGGCGGCTGCACCATCAACCTTGTCAAGGACGAGCTCTATGACAACTTCATCGCCACCGCCCGCGAGCGTTTCAACACCCGCTACGGCCACGAGCCCAAAATCTATCCCGTGGTTATCAGCGATGGCGCTCGCCGCGTAGAATGATACCATATTTTTAGTGTCACACACATCATATATCTCTCTACTGTGAAACTATTCTCTCTCACAAACAATTCCGGCGCAACGGTGGTGCTATCATCGATGGGCGCCGGAATTGTTTCTATCATCGTGCCTGAC
>JAEDNZ010000176.1 GCA_016302215.1 Muribaculaceae bacterium | reverse complement strand
GCAGCCGGTGAGCAGGGTGGTGCAGTCACCGTGTATCCCACGGCATCGCCTGACGTGCTTGTCTTCAGCCGCACCAAGGGCAGCTCATCGACCCTCGTGGCCGTCAACTTAGGCAAGGAGCCGCAAGAGCTGACCTTCACCGGCGCCACCCCCGCCGGCCCATGGCGCTCAGAGTATGTGGCCGGGTTAGGTGACTATGAAGGCGCGGCGCTGACCCTCCCCGCGAAAATCAACGCCGGCGGCTTCATCATCTTCATGAACTAACGCTCAATTAGGCTATTAGACCAATAAGCCCGATTAGACCGGTGAGTCTAATCGGGCTATTTCTTTGGTGTATGAGGGAGCGTCAGCGGTAGTCGGCAAAGAGTCGCTGGAGTTTCTTGCGAGCAAAGAAGATGCGGCTCTTGATGGTGCCCAATGGCACGCCCATCTTGTCGGCTATCTCCTCGTATTTATAGCCGGCGATGTGCATGGCAAAAGGCTCGCGGTATTCGGGCGGCAGGGTGGCTATAGCATCATTGATTTCGGAGATGGTGACGGCGCCTTCGGGGGCGTCAAAGCCGGAGTCTTGCGGCAGGTTGAGATTGAAGAGGTTGTCGCCGGCCTCGGTGGGCGCTGCTACGTGGGCTGAGCGCCGACATCCGTTGATAAAGATGTTGCGCATGATGGTGAATACCCAGCCCTTGAAGTTGGTGTTGGTGTGGTATTTGTCCTCGTTGTCGAGGGCTTTGAGGGTGGTATCTTGGAGCAGGTCGTAGGCGTCGTCGCGGTTTGACGTGAGCATGTAGGCAAAGTTGAGCAGGTTGCTTTGCAGTGCCATGAGGCTCGCTTGAAATTTGGTGTATGTTTTCATATCTGTAGTGAAGGTGTAGCAGTTGAGGAGGAGATAGAGTGGGGGGGGAGTGGAGGAGAATGATAGGTGAGATAGATAGTGAGTTGTCGGGCTAAGTCAGTCAGTTCGGTAAGTAAATTTACCGCTTTATTTTGTGTCTGCGTCAGATACTAATCAGATTTTTGTCTAAAATATGTTAAGTGGGCAAAATTAGGCTATAAGGGGTTGAATTATAGGCTTGTAGCGGTGGTTGCGGATTGTTACAGGTATGTTACAACGGCGCCTGCCCCCTCAATGCCGTGATGCTGAGAAGGGGCAGGCGTGGTATTGTGGCGAGCCGGAGCTCGGCGTGGTGGTTACGGATTAGAAGGGAAGGTCTTCGTCAGCCGCCTGAGGGGCGATGGGGGGCTGAGGCGTGCCTTGGGGCATGGTGGGCGCTGCGACGGCTGCGGCAGCTGCGGGCGCGTTGTCGGCAATCTTCTCGGCTTTCCAGCCACGTATCGAGGTGAACCAGCGGCCGTTGTATTCGCGGCTTTCGATGTCAAAGCTCAGGTCGATGGTGTCGCCTACCTGGAGGGGATACTGGTCGGCTTTGTCGCCGAAGAAGTCGAAGTGTATCTGACGGGGGTACTGCCCGTCAGTGTTTTCGAGCACATACTCGCGTTTTTTCCAGGGGTTGCCGGCTTTAGAAGTGCCTGACATTTCGGGCAGCGCTACGATGATTTTACCTTTGATGTTCATTGATATTGAGTGGTATTAAAAATAATGACTGTTGTTAGTGGTAGAGTGCAAAGGTAGTGATTTTTTGTCATGTACCCAACAAAAGGGGGAGGCAAAATTACCAAATAATGACTCTATCGGCCTCGGGGCGCCACATGGCGTCGCCGTCGTGGATGCCAAAGGCGTCAAAAAACGACTGGATATTGCGCAGCGAGGCGTTTACGCGCCATCGGCCGAGCGAGTGGGGGTCGGTCTTGGTGCGTGAGAGTATCTCCTCATCGCGTATGTTACCGGCCCATACGTTGGCGTAAGCGAGGTAGAAGCGCTGGTCGGGAGTGAAGCCGTCAATGTCAGCCGGGGTCTTGCCTTGCTGCGAGTTGCAGAAGGCGGTGTAAGCCACTCGTAGGCCGCCTTGGTCGGCGATGTTTTCGCCGAGAGTGAAGCGCCCGTTGGCGTGGGTGTCGCCGAGGACTATCACTTGGTCAAACTGGGCCACGAGCTTGTCAGCGAGGGCGTTGAATGCCTCGGCGTCAGCGGGAGTCCACCAGTCGGTGAGGTTGCCGTTTTTGTCGAATTGTCGGCCTTGGTCGTCAAAGCCGTGGGTCATCTCGTGTCCGATGACCACGCCGATGGCGCCGTAGTTGCAGGCGTCGTCAGCCTCGGGGTCAAAGAACGGGGGCTGGAGGATGCCGGCGGGGAATACTATCTCGTTGGCGAGCGGGTTGTAGTAAGCGTTGACGGTCTGTGGCGACATCTCCCAGCGGCTGCGATCTACGGGTTTGCCGTAGTCTTTGTAGCGGTATTGCTCCTCAAAGAGTGAAGCCACCTGCATGTTGTGCCAGTATGATTGCTTGGGGTCGATGGTGAGGGCCGAGTAGTCGCGCCACTTGTCGGGGTATCCGATCTTTACGGTGAAAGCGGCGAGCTTCTCTTGAGCGCGGGTCTTGGTGGTGTCGCTCATCCAGGTGAGTGCGTCGATGTGCTGCGAGAGGGCTGTCTGGAGGTTCTTGACGAGGTCGAGCATCTTCTCCTTAGACGATGCGGGGAAGTATTTAGCGACGTAAAGCTCGCCGAGGGCTTCGCCGAGGACGTCGTTGGGGACGCTGAGGGCGCGTTTCCAGCGGGGTTTCTGCTCTTTAGCGCCGGAGATAACTTTGCTGAGCTCAAATTGAGCGTTGATGAAGTCATCGCTGAGGAATGGTGCGGCCGAGGCTGCGTATTCGGCCACCACATAGTCGCGTATGGCTTGCTCGGGAGCGTTGACGATGATGTCGTTGACGGCGGCGAGCGAAGCGGGCTGGCCTATGATGATGGTGTCAGCGTTGGCGATGCCCTTGGTGGTGAAGAAAGCCTTGAGGGCGAGGGCCGGGTATTGCTTGTCGAGGTCGGCGATGGTGGCGGGGTTGTAAGAGGCGGCGGGGTCGCGCAGCTCTTCGCGCGTCATTGCTGCTTTGGCGAGCTGAGTCTCGATGGCCATGGTGTTATCGACGAGGCGCTGCTGCGCAGCTTCGTCATATCCGATTAGGCTGGCGATGGTGGCGAGGAAGGTCTTGTATGCCTCACGCACGGCGATGGTCTGGGGCTCGTCCTCGAGGTAGTAGTCGCG
Source organism: Muribaculaceae bacterium (assembly GCA_016302215.1). Lineage (GTDB taxonomy): Bacteria > Bacteroidota > Bacteroidia > Bacteroidales > Muribaculaceae > CAG-873. Next base: position 597 of record JAEDNZ010000176.1, on the reverse strand, counting down.
GTCGCCGAGGTTCAGGCCTCCCTGAAACCAGTAGAGGGTGTTGACATTGGAGTTTTTCATATCGGCATCGACGTAGTAGCTGAAGAAAGCCGACGAGCCGGGGGTAGATGCCACGATGTGGAGTATTTGGTCGCGCGAGGCGGCATTTATTTTTGCGATGTCGCCAAGGATGGGCTTAGCGCCGTCGGCGTTGAGCTTGACGCTGTCCATGCCTTGGGCGTAGAGGGTGGCTACTTTTTGTTCGTTAGAGCCGGCGGGTGCGTTGGGGTTAAGGCCTTCGATGAGGTCTTTGAGCTGCTGCAGGTTGTCCTCGCCGAGGCGGTCAAAGGTGCCGTAGCGCGAGTATTCATCGGGCAGCGGGTGGCTTTTCATCCAGCCGCCGCAGGCGTATTGGTAGAAGTCGGCGCCGGGAGCTGCCGATTCGTCGAGGTTGGCGCGGTCGATGCCGTGGTGCTCTTGCGAGCCGCATGAGATCATTGCTAATGCCATGGCGAAGTAGAGTGATCGTTTCATCAGGAGTGTAAGTGTGTATTGTGTTGATATTATTATATTTGAGAATGTAGCGGCAAAGTTACGAAATAAATTTGTAAGGCTTGC
>JAEDNZ010000175.1 GCA_016302215.1 Muribaculaceae bacterium | reverse complement strand
TAACTCGCCATTATGCCGATATCACTTGCTATATTGATGGCATGATTATGGCGCTCTCCAACGAAGGCGTGACCGTGCTCTCTGCCGATGGCGAGCGCGAAATAAGTCACACTCCCATCTACTCGCGCTTTGACACTAATATGAACATATACTATGACCATACATCCAAGCGCGCATATATCGGTGCCGGCATAGGCTCGGCAGGCGTGGCTATGATTGTAACCGACAAGAAAGGCACGCTGCGCCCGGACCCCGATACTATTGTGCCGGCGGGGCTGATGTGCGCCACTCGTGTGGGCAACACGCTGTGCTTCGCTTCTGATGGCGGGGGCTTGTTTGTCAGCACATTCAACGGACTCAACGACCTACACTACACACCGGGCAACTCATCGATTCCCGGCGATGCGCTATACACGGTATTCATTGACAGCAACAACAATATTTGGTGTGGCAGCTACCGCAACGGCCTGTTTCTGCTATCAGCATCTCAAAATAGATTTATAGTGCTCAACAAGGAGTCCGGCGCCATCAGCTATGACATAGTCACAGCCGTAATCCCCGACGCTGACAACATTTACCTGGGTCTTGACGGCGGAGGGTTTGATATATACAACAAGACTACCGGTATGTCACAAAACATCAATAGCGGCAATTCATCACTGCCGGGCAACAACGTGACATCGCTAATCCTTGACGGCAATATGCTATGGATCACCATATACTCATGCGGCTTGACGGCCTATGACCTCAATAGCCATAAGGCCACCCTCTATACACTCGACCAGAATCTCGAGCCGGGCAATAAGGTGTGGACTCTCGCCGATGACCATCGCGGCAATATCTATGTGGGAGGCCGTTCATTGCAGATTTTCAATAAGAAGACTCGCACATTCAGGCTCATCGAAGGCTGCAATGAGCTGATGGTGATGTCAATAGTAGATGGCGGCAAATACATGTATGTGGCCACCCGCTTTGCCGGCGTGCTTAAAATAGACAAGCTCTCAACCAAGGTTATTGCTCGATACTCCAACAGTCCTACACAGCACGGACTGATGCTACCCGGGCGTAGTGCCGACTTCCTCTTTGTGGATACTCACGGCGATGTGTATTTCACCCTCGCCTCTGAAGGCTTTTTCTGCATCAAACATGACAACGAGGGCAAAGAGTCGATCACCAAATATGGTGCAAAAAACGGCCTCAACGATGCACGCGTCAACGCCATGGCCGAAGATGCCGCCGGCAGCCTATTTGTAGGCACTGCCAACGGATTGTACCGGTACAACAAATCCACCGACACCTTTACTCGCATCTCAGGCTCACACCTTCCTACAGACTACAACTGCAATGCCGCCACATGCTACAACGATGAATTATACTTCGGCTCTACCCAAGGCGTCCTTTGCTTTAACTCCCAATCTATGACCGAGCCTACTATCGGACGCAGCACAATCTTCACATCGCTCAACATTATCAGCCACCCCGGCAACAAGCACATCAACCTATGCGGGCTGACATCCGGCATAATAGAGCTTGCTCATGACGAGAACTTCTTCACCGTGGACTTTACCGTGCCCGAGATGTCAAATCCCGATGAACTGCAATTCACATATAAGCTCGATGGCTTTGACACCGAATGGCGCGATGCCGGAAATGCGCGCCGAGCATCATACACCAATGTGCCGCCGGGTGTTTACTCGCTGCTGGTGCGCCACACCATGCCCGACGGCAGCTGGAGCGATGTCGCCACGCTGAAAATTCGCATCAAGCGCCCCTGGTACAGCACTCTATGGGCTATGTTGCTGTGGATAGCCCTCATCAGCGTCATCGCGTACATAGGGCTACGGTTCTGGCGCAAGATGATGCTCTCCAACGAGCAAGCACGCATTGCTACCCTTGAAAAGGAATCCGAGCGCCGCCTCAATGATGCCAAAATTGACTTCTACACCAATATCACTCACGAGCTGCGCACGCCGTGCTTCCTCATTGCCGCTCAAATCGAAGAGCTCCTCGACTCACAGAGACACTCATTCCCTGTAAATTGCCTCCACGGCATCTACCGCAACGCCACCAAACTCAACAAGCTGATCTCTCACATCATCGACTTCAGAAAAATAGATTCCGGACACATCAAGCTCTCCACCCGCAAGATTGACCTCAAGCAATTTCTCGCCTCTCTCACCCCCGACTACGCCAATTTATGCCACCAAAAAGAGATAGAATTTACCTACGACCATCCCTCGCAGCCTATCTCTGCCGACGTTGACCCCGACAAGCTGGAGCTTATTGTCACCAATCTCATTTCTAATGCCTTCAAATATACCGGCCGAGGCGGCAAAGTGTCGCTCTCGCTGTCGTCACAAGGCGACAACGTTGTCATCAAAGTCAGCGACAACGGCATTGGCATAGTGGATAAAATGCAGACTGCCATTTTCGAGCCTTACTTCCGCACTGACCGAGGCGAGCAGCAAAGCAGCGGCGATGGCCTTGGCCTCGCTTTCGTCAAGGAGTTAGTACAGCTTCACAGCGGCTCCATCGAGGTGCAAAGCGAGCCTAATGTGGGCTCCACGTTCATCGTGACACTCCCTAAGTCTCAGCCTTCTGCCACCTCTAATGCCGCTTATGCCACTGCCGACTATGGTATAAAACGCTACACCAATGACTCTGGTGATGCCAATGACACAAGCATCATAGTCAATAACCCTACCGCCACTCACTCAATACTCTTTGTTGACGATTCCGTGGAGGTGGTAGAGATCTTATCCAACGCCTTTGACTACGACTTTCGCGTCAATAGAGCCACCGACAGCGCCGAAGGCCTCCGCCTCGCTCTCTCCGGCGATTATGATGTAGTGGTCACCGACTTGATGATGCCGGGACTCGATGGCCACGCCCTCATCAAAGCAATACGCGCCGAAAAATCTCTCGCACACATCAAGGTGGTGGTATTCTCGGCCATATACTCTGAAGAAGAAATGTTGCAAGCTTACAACGAGGGCGCCGATGCATTCTACACCAAGCCTATGTCGCTCAGACTTCTCAAGCTGCACATCAACAAGCTCTTAGGCATAACACCCGACAGCCCCTCTGCCGTCTATGACATTGACAGCCCTGCACCTACCGACACCGACACGGCCTTAGACTCAGCAGCGGCAGCGGCGGCGCCTACGTCATCTTACACCCGCGAGGAGCAGCGCTTCTTAATCGACTGTCGCAAGATCATTGAGCAACACCTATGCAACGAAAATTTCGGCGCCAAATTCCTGGCCAAGCAGCTGGCAATGAGCCACTCTTCGCTATATAAGAAAATTCACCGCATGACGGGCATGAGCATCATAGAGTTTATCAACGAATACCGCATCTGCAAAGCTGTCAACCTCTTCAGGCAAGGCAATACCAACGTGCAGACCGTGGCCGAGACTTGCGGTTTTCGCGACGCGAAGACCTTCAGAGAGACTTTTAAGCGCAAGATGCACATACCGCCCAAGCAGTTTATAACATCAATAAGCAAAAAATAATTGCTGCCACATTAGCCGCGTGAGTCTAAAAATTGTTACCTTTGTGGAAACCATTTTAATAATCAAAACCATTATTACTATCCTTTTTACACCATGATGAAACGCATTGCCACTACCATCGCCGCTGCGGCTATGGCCTGCAGCATCGGCCTCTCTGCCCAGGCAAGCACCACTGCTATCACCGTCACTCCCCACCCCGCGCAGGCCACTGACACCATCTCGCGCATGATTTACGGCCAATTTG
>JAEDNZ010000174.1 GCA_016302215.1 Muribaculaceae bacterium | reverse complement strand
GCGGGCAGTTTGAGCTCGAATATGTAGGCTGCGTAGAGTCCTCCGGCTCTACCACATCATTCATGGGCATCAACGAAGAAGAACCCCTGCTGATGGTGCGCAAAGCTTGCCAGCGAGCCATTGACGACAACGTAGTCGATCTCCAGACAAAATACGACCAATTCCGCGTCAGCACACCCGTAGTCGAGGTTGACGGCAAAATCGTAATGGCTCAAATCGGTATGAAAGAAGGCGTAAAAGCCGACGACAAATACGAAGTCCTCGAGGCCGAAGAAAAAGACGGTCGCATAATATACAAGCGTGTAGCAGTAGTCAAAGCCGTGGCCAACAAAATCTGGGACAACCGATTTATGGCCGTCGAAGAAATGGCTTACGGCGCTGACTTCGGTGCCACCACCTTTGAGAAAATCAGCGGCGGCGACGTCATGAAAGGCCACCTCCTCCGCCGCACCGAATAACCCCACCCCCTATCACCATCCCCCGAGGCTCGGTCACCACCGAGCCTCTCTCATTTTCCACCCCGCCATATCGCTTCCCCAATTTGCAGGGACGCGATACATCGCGTCCGCACCCACCCCGCCGCCGAGTGCTCCGAGACCGCCACCATCTCACACCGCGCCCTGCGCCCTTGACACCGATGCGGCATTGATATCATTATTTCATAATTAGTCTGCAAGGCGTCAATGTTGTCCGAAAACGGAAAGCGCGACCTTTATGGTGTCTTTAATTGTTATCTTTGTGCCACGTTTTATGAATTGCACACAAGATATGCGCCTACTATCTACTATACTAATCTCCATCAGCATATTAGCTGCGATGCCCGCAGCATCAGCCCAAGACACACAGGCGGCAGCCGTGGCTGCTGACACTATAGCCGCTGACACGCAAGCATCGCCCTCCGAGGCTGTCAGCGCCGCCGTGGCCGTTCCCACAGCCGCCGGCGATACTCTCCCCGCTCTTGACCTCACCCACTGGCCGGAGCTGCCCGTCACTCCTACCACCATGTCGCTATACGCGCTGCCATACTCCGACAAGCTCAGCCACCCTGACTGGCATCGCCTGTGGATCAACACGGCTCTGCTCAGCGGCGCCTTTGTGGGCACACTTTTGGTGCTCGAGTGCCTGCCCGAGGGCGCTACCAACTGGAACCGCGATGAGATACAGAGTGTGCCGCTCTACACCCGCTGGTACAACCACGTCATACGCGACGGTCCCGAATGGGACGGCGACAAAATCATCTTCAACTATGTGCTGCACCCCTATGCCGGCGCCGTATATTTCATGGCGGCGCGCTCGTGCGGGTTCAACTATGTGCAATCGCTGGTGTACTCCACCTTGGTGTCAACCATAGGCTGGGAGTTTGGTATAGAGGCCTTTATGGAGCGGCCATCAATACAAGACCTGTTCATCACGCCCATCGTGGGCAGCCTCATCGGCGAGGCTTTCTATCGCGTGAAGCGCCACATCGTGGAGCGCGACTACACCCTCGCCGGCTCGCGTCTGTTAGGCAATGTGGTGTGCTTTCTTGTCGATCCGGTCAATGAGTTTCTTGACCTGTTTCGCGGCAGCCCCACGCGCCGCCTGGCTCGTAACCGCGCAGCGATATCGTCAAGCCTGACGCCGAGCACCCTCAGCGGTGCTCCGGGCTTCACGCTTGCCGTGACCTTCTGAGCGCCGCCGGCGCCGGGTCACTTGTCATCGTCATCGTAGATGGTGGGGTCGGCGATGCCGGCGGCGGCGAGAGCCTCGCGCCGCTCACGGCAGGTGCCGCACCGGCCGCAGTGGTGCTCGCGCCCCTTATAGCACGAATAGGTGTGGCCATAATCCACGCCTAAGAGCTTGCCGCGCTCGGCAATCTGCGCCTTTGTGAGCAGCGTGTATGGCGCTGAGATGGTGATGCCCTCGTATGTGCCGGCCTTGATAGCTGCCGACATTGCCTCGATAAACTGCGCGCGACAGTCGGGATACAGGGCATGGTCACCGGCGTGGTTGGCAATCATCACGGTGGTGAGGCCGCGGCTCTCGGCGAGGCCGGCGGCAGCAGCCAGCATGATGCCGTTGCGGAAGGGCACCACCGTGGAGCGCATATTGTCAAAGTCGTAGTCGCCGTCAGGCACCGCGTCGGCGCCCTCTAACAGTGAGCTGTGAAACATCTCGCCAATGAAATCCAGGTTTATGACCGCCAGCTCGATGCCTAACTTCTCACAATTGTATCGCGCACACTCCAGCTCGCGAGCATTATGATTTGAGCCATAGAGAAATGTCACGGCCAAATCTATCTGCGAGGCATACTCATAAAGCATTGTCGTGGAGTCCATGCCGCCCGACAGCACCATCAAAGCATCTTTTTTCATCTTCAGGGTAATGACTTAAAATAGCGTATTGATTATATTGAGTAGATTGATAGTCAGGGGAGTAGTGACACAGGCGCGTGCCGGCGTCTCACTCGTTGCGAAAGGCGGCGAGCATGCGGCTGCGTGCCAGCTCTTGGTGCTGCTCGTCAGCGTAGTTGGCAAACGGATATATCGAGATGCCGCCGCGAGGCGTAAACAGGCCTATCACCTCGAGGTATCGCGGGCGCATCAGCCGCACCAAATCCTTCATGATGATGTTGACACAATCTTCATGAAAGTCGCCGTGGTTGCGAAAACTGAAGAGATACAGCTTGAGGCTCTTACTCTCCACCATATCCTCATCGGGGATATAGTTGATGATGATTTTGGCAAAGTCAGGCTGCCCGGTCTTGGGGCATAGCGATGTGAACTCCGGGCAATTGAAAGTCACGAGATAGTCATGCTCGGGGTGCTTGTTCTTGAACGTCTCAAGCACCTGCGGGGCATACTCCGTGGGATACTTGACGCCGGTGTTGCCCAGCAGGGTGCAGCTTTTTACTTCGTCGGCAGTGCGCATAATATGTATATGGGGCGGCGGGCGCCCCTTTATGTTAACAAAAAATGGGCAAGCTTACTACATCGCGCCGCTACGACCCACTACCCTTGCTTCGGTCAGGACCTGGGGGAATTTGCGGGGAGCAGCCGTGTAGGACTTACCCACCGCAAAGGTAGCACTTTTATTTCAAACTACCAAATGAAAAATCTGTTGCGGCCACATTTTCCGAAATCAGGGGCAATCCGGTGGGCATCGGAGACCCGGCGGAGGGTGTCAGAGGCCGGTGTGCTCCCAGACGTAGAGGCGGTCAGAGGGGCGTATCTTGGCGGGCACGGCGATGGAGAAGGCATCGCCCTTGACAGCGCAATCCACGCTCTTGAGGTCCACGCGGATGTCATCAGCGGTGAGCATCAGCGCGCCGGTGGTGGGCCCGGTGATGATGATTTCATCGCCGCGGTGCAGCTCGCCGGCCTCCATGACAAACTCGGCTACGCCGAGCTTGGAGTAGTATTTGACGCCTTTGGCGGCATAGCGCTTGACGCGTGTGGCCGAGGAGCCGTATTTCGCTGACCATTCGCCCAAGCGCTGCCCCAGGTAGTAGCCGTCCCAGAAGCCGCGGTTGAAGATTTTGGCCAGGCGCTCGTCCCAGCCGGCTACTTTCTCGGCGCTGTAGGTGCCGTCGCATATTGAAGTGATGGCCTCGCTGTAGCAGCTCACCGCCGTGGCCACATACTCCGGGCCTCTGGCGCGGCCTTCAATCTTGAAGACTCTGACGCCGGCATCTATCATGCGGTCAAGGAAGTGGATAGTCTTCAGGTCCTTGGGCGACATGATGTATTTGTTTTCGATGTCGAGCTGGTCGCCCGTCTCGCGGTCGG
>JAEDNZ010000173.1 GCA_016302215.1 Muribaculaceae bacterium | reverse complement strand
CAGATTTCGCTCAACGCCGGCATCGGCACCTCGGCACAGACCGGCATCAACTATGGCTACGGACGCCAGCTCGGCGACAACCTCAACGAGCAAATCGGGGTGACCATATCGGTGCCCATCCTCGACCAAAAGGCCTCAAAGACCGCCGTGGCCAAAGCCAAGCTCGACAAGGTGCTGGCCGAGCTCAACACCACCGACCTTCAGAACCAGCTGTCGCAGAGCGTGGAGCAATACTACATCGAGGCGCGGTCAAACCAAGCCAAGTATGTCAGCGGACTCGAGAGCGTCAAGAGCGCCCAGGTCAATGCCGACCTGCTCGAGGAGCGCTTCGCCGTGGGCTACAGCAACACCGTGGAGCTGCTGCAAGCTCACAATCAGCTGCTTAACGCCCGCATGGAGCTACTCCAGTCAAAGTATATGGCTATCTTGAGCCTTAAGATGCTCGATTTTTACACCAATAGTTCAATAACACTGCCCTAATGCCCTCAAAATCAACCATTATGAATATCTACAAGCTATCAATCATAGTTGGCGCCGCCGCCCTCGCCGCCGCGTGCTCCAAGCCTCAGCAGATGACACTGCAGACCGCCACCATAGCCAAGACCGATATCAGCGAAGTGGTCACCGCCACGGGCACCGTGGAGAGCGTGACATCAGTAGATGTCGGCACCCAGGTCACCGGCATCATCTCGGCCCTCTATGCCGACTACAACACCGAAGTCAAGGCCGGACAGCTTATCGCCGAGATTGACAAGACCGTGCTCGAGAGCACCTTGCGCTCTGCCAATGCCAACATGGAGAGCGCGCGCCTCACATACGAATACACCAAGACCAACTATGAGCGCGACACCAAGCTCCACGACAAGCAGCTCATCAGCGACTACGAGTATGACACCTCTCGGCGCGACTACCTCGTGGCTAAAGCTAACTACGAAAAGACGCAGGCCGACCGCGTGGGAGCGCAGCGCAACCTCAGCTACGCCGAGATATATGCTCCTATCGATGGCATCGTCATCTCGCGCGAGGTGGAGGTGGGCCAAACCGTGGTGTCATCGATGAGCGTGGCCAACCTGTTCACCATCGCTGACCTTGACCACATGCGCGTCATCGCCGATGTCGATGAGGCCGATATAGGCCAGGTAGCTACCGGCCAGCGCGTGGAATTCACCGTCGATGCCTACCCCAACGACAAATTTGCGGGCACGGTGACGCAAGTGCGCTTGTCGCCCACCACCGAGAGCAATGTGGTGACCTACGAAGTGGTAGTCGATGCCGACAATGCCGACCACAAGCTGATACCCGGCTTGACCGCCAACATCACCATCTACACCCTTGAGGCGCGCAATCAGTTAGCCGTGCCGGTGAAAGCCCTCAATTTCAAGCCGCAAGACTTCGGCGATGACGCCAAGCTGCCTACCGTAGCCGCCGAGCCGGCCGCCACTGCCGATGCCGGCCATAAGTGTGTGTATGTACTGCGCGACAATGTGCTGTATCCAACCACGATAGAGGTAGGGATAGACAATGGCGTGTATGCCATCGTGAAATCAGGCCTCAGCGAGGGCGATGTCGTGGCCATGGACTATGACGTAGAGGCCGACGCGAGCGCAGGCCCTGACGACACCAAGAGTCCGTTTATGCCGTCACACCCCAAAGACAAGAAGAAGAAAGGAGGTAAGTGACCGGCATGAAGGAAATCTTACGCTTAGAGAATATACGTCGCAACTTCCGCGTGGGTAATGAGGAGGTGCATGCCCTGCGGGGCGTGTCGTTCACCATCAACGAGGGCGAGTTTGTGACAATTCAAGGCACGTCAGGCTCGGGCAAATCCACGATGCTCAACATCTTAGGCTGCCTTGACACGCCCACGTCAGGCAACTACTACCTTGACGGGGTGGAGGTGCAGAAGATGAGCCGCAATGAGCGGGCACGGCTGCGCAATCGCAAGATAGGCTTCATCTTTCAGAATTACAACTTGCTGCCCAAGACCACGGCCTTAGAGAATGTGGAGCTGCCGCTGCTCTATAACAGCGCCATCAGCTCAAAGGAGCGCGTGGAGCGGGCCACCCGAGCCCTTGAGGCCGTGGGTCTGAGCGACAGGCTCTACCATAAGTCCAACCAGATGTCAGGCGGCCAGCAGCAGCGCGTGGCCATAGCTCGCGCGCTGGTCAATGACCCGGCGGTAATCCTCGCCGACGAGGCCACGGGCAATTTGGACACGCGCACCTCGTTCAGCATTTTGGTGCTACTGCAGCAGCTGCACAAGCGCGGGTGCACCATCATCTTTGTGACGCACAACCCCGAAATAGCAGCGTACAGCTCGCGCAACATCACCCTGCGCGACGGCAAGATAGTAGGCGACACTGTCAATGACCATATCCTCTCGGCAGAGGAGACACTGAGCCAACTGCCGCAGAATGATGACTAACCCCACTAACGTCAGACAACACGATGAATTATTACAACCTATTCAAAATAGCCATCAAAGCCCTGGGCAACAATAAGCTGCGCTGCTTTCTGACGATGTTGGGCATCATCATCGGCGTGGCCTCCGTCATCACGATGCTTGCCATAGGCCAAGGGTCAAAAGAGAGCATCGCGGCGCAAATCTCCGAGATGGGGTCAAACATGATAATGATACACCCCGGCGGCGATATGCGCGGCGGAGTGCGCCAAAGCTCCGACGATATGCAGACCATGAAAGTGGCTGATTATGAGGACATACGCGACAAGTGCCGCTATATCAGCGGGGTATCGCCCAACGTGAGCACGTCAGGGCAGTATATCAACGGCAACAACAACTACCCGTCATCAATGAACGGCGTGGGCGTGGATTACGCCGACATACGCAAGCTGACGGTGGAGCGCGGCGTGATGTTCGGCGAGCGCGACATCAAGGCCGCCGCCAAGGTGTGCGTGATAGGCAAGACGGTGGCCGATGAGCTGTTCACCAACGGCGAAGACCCGCTTGGGCGCGTGATACGCTTCAACAAAATCCCCTTCACGATTATAGGGATACTCAAATCAAAGGGCTACAACTCCATGGGCATGGACCAGGACGACATAGTGCTTGCGCCGTACACCACGGTGATGAAGCGCCTGTTGGCGATAGATTATATCCACGGCATATTTGTGTCGGCCCTCAGCGAAGACAAGACCGAGCAAGCGATAGACGAAATCAGCGGCATCTTGCGCAGCAACCACAAGCTTGGCGCGAGCGATGACGACGACTTCAGCGTAAGGTCACAGCAAGAGCTGTCGTCGATGCTCAACAGCACGTCGGATATCATGACCTTGCTGCTGTCGTGCGTGGCGGGCATCTCGCTGCTTGTGGGCGGCATCGGCATCATGAACATCATGTATGTGTCAGTGACCGAGCGCACACGCGAGATAGGGTTGCGCATGAGCATCGGAGCCCGCGGGCGCGACATCTTGTCGCAATTTCTGATAGAGTCAATCATCATCAGCATCACCGGCGGTATCATCGGAGTGATATTAGGGTGCTTGGCAGCCTGGAGCGTGTCGGCCTTTGCCCACTGGCCGGTAGTAGTGACCCTGTACTCGATAGTGCTGTCGTTTGCGGTATGTACGATAACGGGTGTGTTTTTTGGCTGGTATCCGGCGAAGAAAGCCTCCAATCTCGACCCCATCGAAGCCATCAGATATGAATAAGAAAAAGCTAATCCTTTCTTTATTTACACATAGTACTATAATTGACACATGACACGCGCGCCCGGCTGTCCGGGCAACTTTCACGCTTAGAGATGTCACCGCAGCGAGGCTCGAGCCACAGA
>JAEDNZ010000172.1 GCA_016302215.1 Muribaculaceae bacterium | reverse complement strand
GAATCACTTATTTTAATGTTTTCTCTTATCACATTATGTGCGGAATAGTAGGATATATAGGGCCGCGGCAGGCTTACCCTATTCTCATCAAAGGCCTTCACAGACTCGAGTATCGCGGTTATGACAGCGCCGGGTGCGCCCTCATCTCTGACACCGACAATCACCTCAACATCTACAAAGCCAAAGGCAAAGTCTCTGACCTGGAGCGCTCTGCCACCGGAAAGGACATCTCCGGCTCTGTGGGTATTGCTCACACACGATGGGCCACACACGGCGAGCCCTCGGAGGTCAACGCTCACCCCCACCTGGGGCGCAGCGGCTACATCACGCTGGTGCACAACGGCATCATCGAGAACTATGCCACCCTCCGCGCTCAACTCATCAAGAAGGGCTTCTCTTTTAAGTCGGAGACTGACACCGAGGTGCTCGTGCAGCTCATCGAATACACTCAGCAAAAACTCAACTGCGGCCTGGGTAATGCCGTGCGCAATGCCCTCCGACTCGTTATCGGCGCATATGCCATCGCCGCTATTGACAGCCGCCGACCTCACGAGCTGGTCTGCGCCCGCAAGTCAAGCCCCCTCGCCATAGGCGTCGTTGACGACAACAGCGAGTTTTTCATAGGCTCTGACGCCGCGCCCATAGCCGAATACACTGACCGCATCATATACCTCAAAGACGAGGAGGTAGCCGTTATCACTCGCGATGCTCCCATCAAGGTATATGACCTCAAAGGCCACGAGGCAGAGAAGGAAATCCAACACGTGAGCCTCGACCTCGCAATGCTCGACCACGAGGGCTTCCCGCACTTCATGCTCAAAGAGATATTTGACCAGCCAAAGGTGCTCACTGACTGTATGCGCGGGCGCATCGTAGAGTCGCCCTACGGCCATCAGCCCGCCGTGGCGCTCTCTGCCGTCACGCGCCACCGCCGCGAGCTCCTGCGCGCCAAGCGCATCGTCATCGTCAGCTGCGGCACGTCGTGGCACGCCGGACTAATAGGCAAGCAGCTCATTGAGCACTTCTGCCGCATTCCCGTGGAGGTGGCTTACGCCTCTGAGTTTCGTTACAGCGAACCCGTCATAGAGCACGACGATGTGGTAATCGCCATCAGCCAGTCCGGCGAGACTGCCGACACCCTCGCTGCCCTGCGCACCGCCAAGGACCACGGAGCACTCGTCTATGGCATCGTCAACGGCGTGGGCAGCAGCATAGCACGTGAGGCCGACACCGGCACATACATTCACGTGGGCCCCGAGATTGGCGTTGCCTCCACAAAAGCTTTCACCGGACAGGTCACCGTCCTCGCAATGCTCGCCCTCGCTCTGGGCATCGCCAAAGGCACCGTCAGCCAAGAAGAATATGAGACCACGCTGCGCGAGCTATCGGCAATACCCGCCAAGATTGAGAGAGTGCTCCTCCAAAACGACAAGATACGTCTCTTAGCCGAAAACTTCACCTACGCCCACAATTTCCTATACCTCGGACGAGGCTGCAACTACCCCGTAGCCCTCGAGGGTGCCCTCAAGCTCAAAGAGATATCATATATCCACGCCGAGGGATACCCCGCCGCCGAGATGAAGCATGGACCCATAGCTCTCGTTGACAGAGAGATGCCCGTGGTGTTCGTTGCCACAAACCACGACGCCCTCTATCAAAAGACTATCAGCAACATGCAGGAAATAATCTCGCGCCACGGTCGCATCATCGCCATCGTCACCGAGGGCGACGAGCAGGTCAAGGCCATGGTCCACAAGACCATCGAGGTGCCTGACACCATCTCTGCCCTGACGCCCCTGCTCACCGTGATACCCCTGCAGCTCCTCGCTTACCACATCGCTGTGGCTAAGGGCCTCGATGTGGATCAGCCCCGCAACCTCGCAAAAAGCGTCACCGTGGAGTAGCGCACCGCCGACGGCCGGCGCCCACCCCGCGCAATCTTTATACCACGCTAATGCGTTGATATATCAGATAAATGCATTAACTTTGCATTATCAATCATCACACTAACGCAAGCACTACTATGTCAGTACGCAAAACATTCATTCTGGCTCTCGTAGCCATCATCACAGGCCTCGCCCTTATCATCACCAACCACATAGTCACAAGCCGCGGCATCGTCATCGCAGCCGCCATCCTCTTTGCCGGCTGCGGCATCATCGCCCTGCTGGCATCGCGCTCCATGGCGCCCGTCAAGCCCGACACGCAGGCCACCGACACCACCGACGTGCCCGACACCGCCGACAAGCGCGCCGGCCGACGCAGCGCCATCGCTCGCATCGCCGTAATCATCGCCGGCAGCGGCGCCTGCCTCCTGGGCCTGGCTATGTTTATCTTCACTTCCACTTTTGCCTCCGGCGTCGCCGCTTTCTTTGCCCTGCTCGCTCTCCTATGCGCCATTGCAATATACCTCGTTTTGGCTATCGGCACCCGGCCTCACATCTTGCCCGGCTGGCTCTATATCTTACCCACCGTCATCGTCGGCGCCGCCATATACCTCTTCACGCTGCAGCCCATGGCCGATGACCGCGCCATCATGGTTGTCACCGGCAGCGCCGTGACGCTCTTTGGCATCACCGCCGCACTTATAGCACTGCTGCTGCGCAGCGCCCGCCGTGCATACGCCGCCATGCCCGCCAAAACCACCGCCGCCGCTGACACCCCGGCATCGCAAGCTCCCGCCGTGCGCACCATCCGTGACCTCGACGAATGACGCCACCCGGCACCTTAGCGACACCCGGCCGACAAGCCTATTCACCACTAAATCACCACAAAATCAAAAAAAATTAGCTAAAAATAGGCCCAAAATAGTGCTTATTTGAAAAAAAAACGCGATATTTGCACTTGCAAAACACCGCAGCGCGGCGACGCGCAGCCAACTCGCTGTGTTTCACATACATAACAATTCACTCATAAAAATATAACCGACTATGACAAAAGCCGACCTTGTAAACGAAATCGCAAAGAGCACCGGTATCGAGCGCACAGCTGTGATTGAGACCGTCGAGAAATTTATGGAGGTAGTTAAAGACTCGCTCGCCAATGGCGAAAACGTATATCTCCGCGGCTTCGGCAGCTTCATCGTGAAAGTGCGCAAAGAAAAAACCGCTCGTAATATCTCCAAAGAAACTACTATCATCATCCCCGAACACAAAATCCCCGCTTTCAAGCCCGCCAAAGTGTTCCTCGAGGAGGTGAAATAACATAAATACTCCGCCGCCACCACCACTCGCGGCTGCTCGCCACTCTACAAATCTATCAACATTATATATAACCACTTTTAATTAGCGTAACAATGCCAAGCGGAAAGAAAAGAAAAGGCCACAAGATGGCTACCCACAAGCGCAAAAAACGTCTGAGAAAGAACCGTCATAAGAAGAAGTAAGCTTCGGCGCTCCTTCTGCTTGACGCGTCTCTCCCTGCACGCATCAATGCCATACGAAGAACAAACAATGCTCGGGGATATGCGCTTTACGCATAATGTGCCTCGCCATGTTTGTTCTTTGTGTGTTTTTCGTCACCACTCTTTTTGACGCATCGTTCTGCCCTCTAATCGCCTAAAAATGAAAAGCGAACTTATCATCGACGTTCAATCCAACGAGGTGTCCATTGCCCTCCTTGAGGACTCCAGGCTCGTCTCTCTCCAAAAGGAGACGCGCAACATCTCGTATGCCGTCGGCGACATCTACCTGGCTAAGGTGAAAAAGCTTATGCCCGGTCTGAATGCCGCTTTTGTCAACGTGGGCTATGAGAAAGATGCATTCCTCCATTACCTCGACCTCGGCTCGCACTACGCCTCTTACGCCGAATACCTGTCGGCGCTCCTCGCCGACAAGCGCCGT
>JAEDNZ010000171.1 GCA_016302215.1 Muribaculaceae bacterium | reverse complement strand
GTGCTCAGCGGCAAAGGTGGCAAATTCAATGGCGGCCGCATCGTCTTTGCTCCAGATAGCATCATGCTTAGCTACAGACACTTGAACGATGACTCGCTGCCCTACGCCCTTGAGCTGACATTGAATGACCACGAGGAATGGGTAAGCGGCGACGAGCCCGCCGCCGTAGCCGACAACTTTGTCAGTGCTATCGCCAATGGTATTACCGCAGCTGAGACCGTTGAGGCCGAAGCATGTGCTGACCAGCCCGGCATTTACCGCATCGCCAACCCCTGGACGGCAAACGCTGTGGGCAAGCCCGCCCGCGAGCCGGCTGACGGATACGCCACCATCGAATATCTGTACATTGATGTGCGTCACCTTGAGCGCACCACCCTGCTTGACAATCCTTACGGCAGCCTGCCTTCCAAGCCCGGCATATTCACCGGCATCGTTGGCCCCAAAGGCTCGCTGTATGTCAACACCCTCGCCAATGAGCTTCTCGCTGCCGGCGCTGACCCCGAGTCAGAAGAGGTGCTCGAGGGCTATGGCAAGTGTGTCGATGGCGTGGCTATGTTCCCTGACCAGGTGCTGATAGCTACTTGGGTCGATGAAGACGACAGCGAAGACCCGGTAGTAAGCGACGGCTCTTGGTACTTCAATGTGTCACTGCCCGACATTGACGTCAAAGTCAACGACATCGCCATCGCCATAGAGGAGATGGACATGACCTTGCCCGCTACCTATTACAATCTGCAAGGCATACGCCTCGACGCCCCAGTCAAGGGGCAGCTCGTCATAGAGCGCCGCGGCAGCAAGGCTCGCAAAATAGTATTCTGATGACATAGCGTCATTACTGGTATCATTACTGATTATTTTTGTGCCGCCGAGATGCAAACTTTTTGCCCCTCGGCGGCGTTTTAGTAAAAGTTATACTTTATCAGTATAGAATATTTGAAAAAAAAACTTAACTTTGCATTTGTCAACAACGACAATACAAACTTACTAACAATACAAAACAACCCACAAACAATCCCTAACGATGAAAAAGAAATTTATATGCACCGTGTGTGGTTATATCCACGAAGGTGATGCCGCTCCCGAGCGCTGCCCCCTCTGCAAGGCTCCCGCTTCAAAGTTCAAAGAAATGGAAGAGTCTGCTGACCTCAAATTCGTCACCGAGCACGAAATCGGCGTGGCCAAGGGCTGCGACGAGCAGATGATTCACGACCTCACAGCTCACTTCAACGGCGAGTGCACCGAGGTAGGTATGTACCTTGCAATGTCGCGCCAGGCTGACCGAGAGGGCTATCCCGAAATAGCCGAGGCCTTCAAGCGCTACGCTTTTGAGGAGGCTGAGCACGCTGCCAAGTTTGCCGAGCTCCTCGGTGAGTGCGTATGGGACACCAAGACCAACCTCGAGAAGCGTATGGCTGCCGAGGCCGGCGCCAACGAAGACAAGATGCGCATCGCCCGCCGCGCTAAAGAGCTCAACCTCGATGCTATCCACGACACCGTCCACGAGATGGCTAAAGACGAAGCTCGCCACGGCCAAGGATTCCAAGGCCTCTACAAACGTTTCTTCGCCAAATAACTATCCCCTCCGCTTCATCTGAGCAGCCGAGGCTCTGTCGCTCTCGGCTGCCTTAATTCTTTGAAATGATATTTTTCAGGATATATCAAATCGTAATAATGTGTCCGTTGCTGTTGGTGCTGACCGCGCTGACTGCAACGGTCACTATTTTATTCAGCCTCATAGGCTTAGGCCGCACCGTCGGTTATTACTGCCCGATGCTGTGGGCGCGTGCTTTCTGCCTGCTGTCGTGGGTCAGAGTGACGGTCAGCGGCCGCAACAACATTGACAAGCGCACATCGTATGTCTTCGTCGCCAACCACCAAGGCTCTTACGATATCTTTGCCGTGTATGGCTTCTTAGGGCATCAGTTCCGCTGGATGATGAAGAAGGCGCTCGAGAAGATACCCCTGGTGGGCTACAGCTGCCGCGTATCCGGCCACATCTATGTGGATAAGTCTTCGCCGGCTGCCATTCGCCGCACCATGCAAGAGGCGCGCCAACGCCTGCAAGGCGGCATCTCGGTGGTGGTCTTCCCCGAGGGCTCGCGCGAGCGTGCCGGCCGCCTCACCCCCTTTAAGCGAGGCGCATATATGCTCGCCACAGAGCTGGGGCTGCCCGTGGTGCCTATTACAATCGATGGCGCTTACGCCGTGATGCCGCGCGACGCCAAGCTGCCCCGTCCCGGACACATTCACCTCACCATCCATAAGCCCATCTTTGCCGACGAAAACGGCAATCACGACCTGCCGGCGCTGATGGAGCAGTCGCGCGAGGCTATCGCTTCGGCCCTCCCGCCAGCCAATAGATAGCCTGCCCTTACCGACATTCATAACCGACAAATCATTAACGTATATAACATCTGCAAGTAAGCTCTATTTATGAAAGGCATCGTACTCGCCGGCGGCTCCGGCACCAGGCTTTACCCAATCACTCGCGGCGTGTCAAAACAGCTGTTGCCAGTTTACGACAAGCCTATGATTTATTATCCGCTGTCCGTGCTTATGCTTGCAGGTATCCGCGACATACTCATTATCTCCACGCCCGATGACCTGCCCGGCTTCAAGCGCCTCCTGGGCACCGGCGCCGAGATAGGAGTGTCTTTTACCTACGCCGAGCAGCCTCGACCCGAGGGTCTCGCACAGGCTTTCATCATCGGCCGCGACTTTATCGGCGATGACGATGTGTGTCTGGTGCTCGGCGACAACATATTCTATGGCCAGGGATTTTCGGAGATGCTCGCCACCGCCGTGGCGACGGCGCGGCGCGGCGAAGCCACTATCTTCGGCTATCCCGTCGATGACCCCGGCCGATATGGAGTGGTGACCCTCGATGCCGACGGCCACGCCGTCAACATCGTGGAGAAGCCCGCTCACCCCGAGAGCGACAAAGCCGTGGTGGGCCTCTATTTCTATCCCAACGACGTGGTGGATATCGCCGCTCAGGTCAAGCCATCAGCGCGTGGCGAGCTCGAAATCACATCGGTCAACTATGAGTATATGATGCGCCGGCGATTGGCGGTGCAGTGCTTCGGCCGCGGCTTTGCTTGGCTCGACACCGGCACCATCGACTCGCTCACCGAGGCCTCCAATTTCGTGGAGACCATACAAAAGCGCCAGGGGCTGAAGATTGCCGTCATTGAGGAGATAGCATATCGCCGCGGCTTCATTGACGCCGAGCAGCTGCGTAGCCTCGCTGCCCCGATGCTCTCTAACGACTATGGCCGCTATCTCGTGAAGCTCGCTGACACCATGTGACGCCTCCGGGCCTCCGCCAACACTCACATATCTCACTCACCACTATCACCCTCAACATTATCACCCATCAGATGCAACCACAATACATTGACCTACCCAAAATATGCGACCCGCGTGGCAATCTCACCTTCGTGCAAGGCCACGACCAGGTGCCATTTGACATAGCACGAGCTTATTGGACCTACGATGTGCCGGGAGGCGAGGAGCGCGGCGGTCACGCACACCGCGTCAGCCAGGAGCTTATTATCGCCGTGGGTGGCAGCTTTGATGTGAAGCTCTTTGATGGCAAGAATACGGTGACTTATACGCTCAATCGCCCTTATCGCGGTTTGCTCGTGCCACCCGGCTATTGGCGTGTCCTTGACAATTTTTCGTCGGGCTCGGTGTGTCTGGTGCTAACCTCCACCGCCTACTCCGAGGACGATTATATACGCGACTACAACGAATTTCTCTCCACCACACGTCCCTGACCGATGGCTGTAAAATACCCATTCCTATCGCTATCCGACATCAATGCCCCCTATGCCGAGGCTCTCAA